>CAIYQH010000023.1 GCA_903928285.1 uncultured Bacteroidales bacterium | reverse complement strand
GGATTTGCCATTTTTCATATGAGAATCCTGAAAGAGGGTGGTATCCCTGATAAAACAAAACTATTGTTCAGGGATGTGTTTTCCTGGAATTCAGAGGGAATTAAAAAGCGAATAGGAGCTAATTCCGCTCCATTCACCCTGTCACATGCATGGAATAATCTTTCAATTTCTTTTACCAGCATCAACAGCGGGCACATTGCAAAACTTTACCAATACAGATTGAAAGGAATTGAAAATGAATGGAGTGATTGGACAGACAAGGCGGATATCAGCTATACGAGACTGCCCGAAGGAGAGTATACTTTTCTGGTGCGAACCCTTAATGGCAAGGGGCAGCTTACTGAACCCAAATTGCTGCATTTCAAGGTAACTGCTGCCTGGTATGCCAGTTATGTTGCATACATTTTCTATCTCGTCCTGATTCTCGGTGCGACATACTGGAGCAGGTACCTGTTTCGACGCAGACTACTCCGGCACCATGAACGTCTGAGACGCGAAGATGAGGCCATCGCTCAGCTTGAAAAGGAACATGCTGAACAGGAAATTATCAAGCTCCAGAATGAAAAACTACAGGCGGAGATTTCGCATAAGAACATTCAGCTGGCTGATTCAACCATGGCAATCATTAAAAAGAATGAGCTGCTGATCGGAATCAAGGACGAATTAGACAAACAAAGGGATCGCCTGGGCCGGGAATACCCGCAAAGGTATTTTGAACGGTTGCTTTCGCTGATCAATACAAACATATCAAACGACAACGACTGGAAAGTATTTGAGGAGCTTTTCGACCAGGCTCATGAAAATTTCTTTAAACGGCTTAAAACTGCTTATCCCGAATTGACTCAAAGTGATCTTAAACTTTGCGCCTATCTGAAATTGAATCTTACTTCAAAGGAAATAGCCCCCCTGCTGAACATCAGCTTCCGTGGCGTGGAAACACGGCGATTCAGATTGCGACGCAGATTATCGCTTGATTCAGACAAGAACCTTGTTGAGTTTGTCATGCAATTTTGATTTTCGCCCTCTTTTTTTTCATTAATCTTCTGACATCAGACAATCCTCTTTTGTGAATGTGTGAATTATGTAAAGTTTTTAAAAAATTGTGTAATGATCATGGAAATCAGTAGCTATATCGTGCATGAGGTAATATCAGACAATGTTTTTAAAGTCGCCTTAGACTGCTCGGCGTAGTATTGGCGTATTGCCTTCAAACACCTTCAAAGGAGTGGTGTAATCATGTAAAGATTCAATTCGGCGGAAAGTTTGCATTTCAGCCTTCCTTTTTTGTTAATTTGTTTTCAAATGGTGACGAAATATCCGCAATATGAAGAATTTCTACAATCTTGAAAAGTCATACAGGATAAAAACAATAGGATTTCTGATCCTGTTTCTGTCCGGTTTCATAACAATCACATATGCCCAGGTACGTACCATTACGGGAGTGGTCACAGCAGGTGATACAAAAGAAACCTTACCTGGCGCCACAATTGTGATAAAAGGCACATCCTCAGGAGCAGTCACTGATATTGACGGCAAGTACCTCATTACCATAAAATCTGCACAAGCGACCCTGGTATTTTCCTTTGTCGGTTACAATACCAAAGAAGTGGAAGTGGTGGCGCAAACTACTTTAGATGTACAACTTGATCCCAAAAAAACGACCCTTGACGAAATAGTAGTTATCGGCTACGGGTCTGTACGAAAAAGTGATCTGTCCGGCTCTGTGGGAAGTGTTAAATCTGAAGACATCACCAGGATAACAGCCCTAAACCCGGTTCAGAGTCTTCAGGGCCAGGTAACCGGCGTGCAGGTTTCAAGTACATCCGGCACCCCTGGCGAGTCGCCGACAGTAAGGATCAGGGGCACGGGAACGTTTAACAATTCTTCACCGATCTATGTAGTGGATGGTGTGATTCTTGATGATATCTCCTTCCTGAGCAGTAATGACATCAAATCAATGGAAATCCTCAAGGATGCCTCAGCCACGGCTATTTATGGTTCAAGGGGTGCCAACGGGGTTATCCTGGTAACGACAAAAAGCGGTAAAATAGGTGAGGAGAAGACAGTTTTCGGCGCTATGGCTGAATTTGGCGTTCAACGGCTGGCAAAAAAGATCTCCTTGTTGAATGGCTCGCAGTTTGCGACTATCCGGAATGAGATCCAGCCAGGTTTTTACAACAATATTGATATGCTCCCGAATACTGACTGGCAGGACCAGATATTCCACCTCGCACCGGTTTACAATTTCCAGGCATCTGCTTCGGGATCAACGAAAACCACACAATATTACGTGAGTGTCGGTTATTACGGGCAGAACGGGATCATCAACCATTCAAGTTACCAGCGCATCACCCTGAAGTTTAACAATGTTTACAATCTGTCGAAATTTGTTAAACTGGGTAACAACATCACCTTTGCCCCCTTTTCACAGGAAATTGCGCCGGATGTAACTTATGCAGCCTACAGGGCATGGCCCGTGCTTGTACCTTATTATTCAAACGGCAATTTTGGGGTAGTCGATAATGTGGGAAACCCACTGGCATCCCTGTATTATTCGAATAATTTCAACAAGGGCATCCGTCTTGTCGGAGATGTTTATGGAGAAGTTTCGTTCCTGAACTCGTTTGTATTCAAATCAAGTTTCGGGATTGACGGGGGATATTCCAAATTTGAAAACTATAATCCCGCCTATACGGTTTCTTACCCGAATGGCTCCCCTTCGCAGCAAAGTTTCACACAGAACACCCTGACCAAAGGGTCGGCGGATAATCTTACCTGGCAATGGGAGAACACGCTTAATTTTCATAAAGATATCAAGAAGCATTCAATCGATGCGGTGGCCGGCTATACGATGCAGAATACATCGGGTGAGACTACAACGATCCCGGCTAAGGACATTATCCGCGATGCCTCAAGTTTCTGGTATACAACCGGAAATTATCTCACCACGACCTTCCCGGGTGTTGACAACTCGGTGCCTTATGATCAGTATTACTCCATGATGTCGTTCCTGGTTCGTGCCAATTATGTCTATAATAAAAAATACATTGTTACGGCCACATTCCGCAGGGACGGTTCGTCCAAATTTGCTGAAAATACACGCTGGGGAAATTTCCCCTCCTTTGCCCTCGGATGGAATATATCGCAGGAAAACTTCATGAAAAACCTGAAGTTCCTGAGCAAATTAAAGGTGCGGGGCAGCTGGGGCAAAACAGGGAATGAGAAGATCAATTACGTCGAAAGATATTCGCTGGTTAACTCCAAACTCATTACCATTCTCAGTACCGGTGTGATCAATACAGCGGCATCCTATGGCAAACTGGGCAACCCTGACCTGAAATGGGAGGTTACCACACAAACGGATGCCGGGCTGGAAGTAGGATTCTTCAATGACCGCCTCACGGGCGAATTTGACTATTATAACCGTGTTACCGACGGCATCCTTGTTCCACTGAAAGTGCCAGCCTATTTCGGCAACGGCAGTGACATGATTTGGTTCAATGCCGGATCGATGGTCAACAGAGGATTTGAGTTCAATGTCGCATGGCATGACAAGATAGGTAAAGTTAAATACAATGTCGGAATTCTCGGTTCAACGGTGCACAATGAGGTAAAGGCCATCGGTGGAAGTGTTGGGATAGACTCGGTGTTGAACGGTGGTTATCTGGCCAATGGTCTTTATGTGACTCAGAGCAAGGTAGGGCTGCCCATCGGGGCCTTTTACGGCTATAAAACAGACGGACTGTTCCAGAGCCAGGCTGAGCTGAATGCCTATCCCCACATGGCAGATGCAGGCGTGGGAGACCTTCGCTTCGTGGATGTCAACCATGATGGCAAAATCGATGGCAGGGACCGCACCTATATCGGGTCACCCATCCCAACCTTTATTTTTGGTTTCAATTTCGGATTCGAAATCCTCGGGTTCGACTTTTCATGCAATGTCCAGGGACAAACCGGCAACAAAATCTTCAATGCCAAGGAGGTTGTTCGCCCTGACCCCTATAATTTTGAAAGTTATGTAATGAACAGCTGGACAGGACCTGGAACGACCACTACACAACCCAAGGCTTCTTTCCAGGGATATAACTACATCCCTTCCGATTATTTCATCAGGGACGGATCATTCGTGAGGATCAGGAATGTTACCCTTGGGTATACACTGCCCACAAACTGGAGTTCGAAGATCGCCATGCAAAAGCTCAGGATCTACTTAAAAGCAGATAATCTTTACACCTTTGCGAAATTCACAGGTTATTCTCCTGAGATCGGGGGAGGTTCCCTTTCAAACGGGATCGATTATGGTGTTTACCCCATCACTGCTGTTTATTCTATTGGTCTAAACTTAACATTTTAAGGATCATGGTAACAGGTATGACAAAATATATCATTCTGGCCACAGCGCTGGTTTCACTGTCGTTTTCAGGGTGTAAGAAATTCCTTGAGAAAGACCCGCAGGGGCTGTTGACCCAACAGGTATTTCCAACCACTCCATCCGATGCCCTTCTGGCTACCAATGCCTGCTATGAAGCCGTCAGGGAATGGGCTTATAATTCGGGAGGTTACCCGATTCTTGATATCATGTCGGATGATGCCCGCAAAGGCAGCAACCCGGGCGACCAGTCCAACAATGTTGGGGCATACGATTATTTTGCGATCAACACCACGCAGGACGGGCTCGACCGCTGGTGGAGCGCCTTATATGTCGGGGTGAAGTATACCAATGTCGTGATTGAAAAGGTTCCTGCCATCACAATGGATAACAGTTTGAAAAACCGTTACCTTGCTGAAGCCAGGTTCCACCGTGGGCTGATCTATTTTGACTTTGTCAGGGCCTGGGGGGGCGTTCCGCTGGTAACCACCACCACACCAGCTATGAAATTAACACGTTCCAGTGCAGATGAAGTCTATTCGCTGATCATCAGCGACCTACAGTTTGCCGCCGAAAATCTGCCTCTTAGGAGCGAATACCAGGGGGCCGATAGAGGCAGGGCTACCAAGGGAGCTGCCCAGTCATTGCTGGCAAGAATTTACCTGTTCAGACATGACTTTGTGAATGCGGAAAAATATGCCATGGAAGTGATTAACTCCATGCAGTACGGACTGGAACCCGTGTTTACCAATGCAAACGGGATTGCCGGACAAAACGGTATCGAATCGGTCTATGAAATAGGGGCGGTGCAGGTGGAAGGAACGGAAAACGGGGGAAATCAGTATGCCAACACCCAGGGTGTAAGGGGTAATCCGAACCGGGGATGGGGTTTTAACCGACCTTCAATCGATCTGAGAAATTCATTTGAAACCGGCGATCCGCGTTATCGCGGAACTGTCATTAATCTCGGGGATACCATCGATAATGTTGTGATCGTAGGGGATGTAGGCACCCCTGATGTGACCAAAGACGCGCAGGGAAACATCATTGAAATTGAATGCTATAACAGGAAGGTATGGATTCCCGGCAGCGATGTCCCTACACAATGGGGACATCACAGGCGGCTAATCCGGTATGCCGATGTACTTTTAATGGCATCCGAAGCACTCAATGAAAATAACAAACCTGCTGAAGCGTTAACCTACCTGAATATGGTCAGGGCCCGTGCACGTCAGGGGAACAATGCAATTTTGCCCGACATCACTGTTACCGGTCAGGCGGCACTGAGAGACATCATTTTTAATGAACGCAGGCATGAACTTGCAATGGAAGGATGGAGGTTCTGGGATCTTGTCAGAACAGGAAGGGCTGCCCAGGTGCTCGGGCCGCTTGGCTTCATTCCGGGGAAACATGAGTTGCTCCCGATACCACAAAGTGAAGTTGACATTTCCAAAGGATATTTAGCACAAAACCCTAATTATTAACCCTAATTTAAATTTCAAGATGAAAAAACAAATTATTAAATTAAGCAGCCTTTTTCTTGTTTCGGTTCTCCTAGTAGGAATGATGTCCTGCAAGAAAAAAGACACAACGGTAACCTTCTCAATGACCTCCCTGAAAGCAGGGTCAGTAGACCTGAACCTGGCAGCTCCGGCTACCACAGTTCCAAGCAACCCGACCATCGTAGCCGGATTTTCAATCGCAGTAAATCCTGCAACGGTTACTGCGGCGACCGTAACATTGATTGGACAGTATGGAAACAAGACAATCGATTTAACGCTTACTACTTCAGGAAGTACGGTGAACATTGTTCCTAAAACTATTTTAGGCACGGGTTCGGTCTATACACTATCCCTTATCGGTATCGGAGCAACAGACGGACAATCCCTGGGCAGTGTGGTAAGGACCTTCACCACTGAAGGCTCTTTTGCACCCGACGGACCCATTGCTTACTGGAATTTTGATAATAACGCCAATGACCAGATGGGCAACTTCAACGCCCTCACAAACGGTATTATTGACATCTCGTACGTGGATTCCTACAAAAGTATTGCCGGAAAAGCTGCATCTTTCAATGGAACCACATCGCTCATCGAGATTCCGAATGGGAACGTACTCGATTCCTGCAGCGATTTCTCCATTGCCTTCTGGGTAAAAGCTGATTCCACCAAACATGACCAGTTTGTTATGGGTCTGGCCGGCTGGTATGGATTCCAGTTCGAAATCAACCACAGTTCCGATGCCAACAAAGGCTGGTGCAAACTCGCTGCCCAGTACAAGTATGCCGACAACACCTCCGGATCGGAAGATCTCTGGTTTAACGGCAATGGACAAACCGGTGCCAACGGCGGCTGGCAGGGATGGACTTTCTGCAAAGACCTGGTTACCGGCGGCGGAAAGGTTAATGATATCCTTGCAAATAAATGGGCTTTTGTCACCTGTGTCTATGATGCTACATCCAAAATCGGTACTCTTTACCTGAATGGCGAAAAAATGAAAGCTCAGGATTTCAACCTCTGGCCTGCAGGCGATCCCAAACTGACTGTTAAAGGTCTCAAATACAACGGTAATGCCGGCAACAAGAACTTTGTATTCGGATTTATCCAGGATAAGAACAATCCTACCATTACCGATGCATGGGCTCAGTACAGTGATCCGACTAACAACCATTTCAAGGGTTTACTGGATGATGTAAGAATCTACCATCGTCCGTTGACTGCCACCGAAATTACCATGATGTATAATTCAGCAAAACCGTAATTTTTTAACCACATTCTGAACAAAGAGGGTTTTGGGTTTCCATAACCCTCTTTGTTTTGTTAATCATACTGAAAATGAAACGCGGCAGGTATCTGTTTCCATTGTTATTCTTGTTCCTGTTGATTGGGTGGTCCTGCAAAAAAGCCAAGGAGGCCAATCCTGGGGTATTGCACCTGGGCTGGGCAAAGGTGGGATCAACCACCCTGAGCCAGCAAACTGCAAACAGGAATATGCCTGTCGACAGTACCATCACCATCTCGTTCAACAACAAACTTGACACAGGAACGGTTCGGACCGGAATCCAGTTGGTAAAATCCGACCAATCGAACATCAGTTGCAGGATCATTTTTTCCTCTGGATTCACCGTGGTTACCCTGATTCCGAATAAGCAACTGGACTATGTTGCCGGTTATACCTTGCACATCACCTCCGCGGTCAGGGGTGCGGCTGGGGAGACTTTTCCAGGGTCGGATTTCGTGTTTACCACAGTCAATGGAAAGTTGAAGATTGAAACGATCACCCTGAACGGCGTCGATTTCCGAAACCCTGCCGTCCCGCGCAATGTCAACCGGCAGTCGATAAACATCAAGGTTACTTTTTCCGATGCAATTGATACCGCAGCCTGCAAAACGCGGTTCGTTATGTCGGGCAACATTCCGCTTTCGCATGACCTGTCGGCTGACCATAAAACAGTGACTCTGCAGAACACGCTGCTCCTCGACGACATCACAAAATACTCATTCGCCATCACGACGAACCTGCAGGCTGCCAACGGATATACTTTCGACGGATTTCAGAACTCTTTTTACACGGCACTTGATACCACCCCGAAATTCCCGCTGATAACAGATGATGAACTATTAACACTGATCCAGCAAAAAACCTTCCGGTATTTCTATGACTTTGCACATCCTTCCTGCGGAATGGCACGTGAGCGGAACACTTCCGGTGATGTCGTCACAACAGGCGGTTCGGGCTTTGGTGTCATGGCCCTCGTCGTCGGGATGAACCGCAATTTTATTTCCAGGAGCGATGGATTGCTACGACTTGATAAGATCCTGACTTTCCTCGAAACCTGCGACCGCTTTCACGGCGTCTGGCCCCACTGGCTCAATGGCTCGACCGGGAAAACCATACCATTCGCCACGCATGATGATGGAGGAGACTTAGTGGAAACCTCATACATGGTGCAGGGTTTGCTCACCATGCGTCAATATCTCGATTCCGGCATTCTTGCAGAAAACCAGCTGATCAGGAGGATCAATATTCTGACAGCAGGTGTTGAATACGACTGGTTTACCCGCGGCCAGAATGCCCTTTACTGGAATTGGTCTCCAAACTACACATGGGAGAAAAGTTTCAGGATAACGGGTTATAACGAAACCCTGATCACCTATGTGGTTGCTGCAACTTCTTCGACTCATCCCATCTCAGCGGCTGTTTATCACGAAGGATACGCCCTCAATGGCACCATCAAAAACGGGAAATCCTACTACGGTTATATCCTGCCGCTTGGCGAACCTTACGGCGGCCCTTTGTTTTTCACCCAGTATTCCTTCCTTGGGCTGAATCCTAAAAACCTGCAGGACCCCTATGCAAATTACTGGCAGCAAAACGTCAACCAGTCACTGATCAACTGGTCGTATTGCGTGCAAAATCCCTTGAACTGGATCGGGTATAGCGCCAACTGCTGGGGCCTGACCGCCAGCGACAATCCCTGGGGATACAATGCCCAGTCGCCAACCAACGACCTTGGTGTGATCACCCCGACCGCTGCTGTCTCAGCCCTGCCCTACACGCCCGAACAATCATTGAAGGCCATTCACCGGTTCTATTATGTTCTGGGGAACCGGCTTTGGGGCGAATATGGATTTTATGATGCCTTTGACATCAACGAAGGGTGGTGGTCCAATTCAATCCTGGCGATTGACCAGGGCCCCGAAATCTGTATGATAGAGAACTACCGGACCGGTTTGTTATGGAATTTATTCATGTCATGCCCCGAAGTGAATGCAGGATTAACGAAACTGGGATTTACCTATTGAGATGATGGTTTTAAAACCGAATAAACCATGTTGAGGAATGGCAAATTCAGAATTGCAGCTATCCTTTTGCTGCTGCTCATCAAAGCAACGGTTCACTCCCAGGTGCCTAAAAATAAAGGCATTAACCACCGGGACAAGGAAAAAATTGATAATTTGCTGAAAACCATGACCCTTGATGAGAAAATAGGTCAACTTTCACTTTTCAGATCTGGCTGGGATGTAACCGGGCCAATCATCAATGTCAATGATAAAAAACTGATCGGAGAGGGGAAAGCCGGTGCCATATTAAATGCATATACGGTAGATTATGTACATGATCTCCAGCAGCTTGCCATAGAGAAGTCACGCTTAAAGATTCCGATGCTCTTTGGTTATGATGTCATTCATGGTCATCGTACAATTTTTCCGATTCCACTGGGCCAGTCATGTACATGGGATTTAAAAATAATTGAGGATGCTGAACGCATTGCTGCCACAGAGGCGACAGCAGAGGGCATCAACTGGACCTTTTCCCCGATGGTTGACATTTCGCGTGATCCCCGCTGGGGAAGGGTTGCTGAAGGAGCAGGTGAAGACACCTGGCTGGGATGTAAAATTGCAGAAGCCAGGGTAAAAGGTTTCCAGGGAAACGATTTAAAAGCGAACAATACGCTTCTGGCATGTGCCAAACATTTTGCGGCATACGGAGCACCCCAGGCGGGACGGGACTATAATACGGTGGACATGTCACAACTTTCGCTGTATGAATGGTTCCTGCCACCTTATAAATCATGTGTGGATATTGGTGTGGGCTCGATGATGACCTCATTTAACGAAATTGCCGGGATACCGTCGACCTGCAATACATGGCTTCTGGAGGATCTTCTTAGAAAAGAGTGGGGCTTTAACGGATTTGTAGTAACTGACTGGACTGCCATCAATGAACTGGTCAGTCATGGTATCGCCGAAGACAATAAAGACGCTGCGCGGTTATCGCTGAATGCCGGGGTGGATATGGATATGGTGGGGAATACGTTCCTGGATTATTTACCGGAACTGTTGAAAGAAAAAAAGGTTGCCCTCACCAGGATTGATGAAGCTGTCCGGTCAATCCTGGAAGCTAAGGCATTGTTGGGTCTTTTTGACGATCCCTATCGCTACTGCAACAAAACACGCCAGGAACAGGAGATCATGACACCGGGTCAGCTTGCACTGGCAAGAAAAATGGTGTCGGAGAGTTGTGTATTATTAAAAAATCCCGATCATATCTTACCCATTCCCGGTAAAGTAAAAACAATAGCCATCATAGGTCCGTTAGGCGATTCAAAGACAGATATGCTCGGTAACTGGTATGCCGCCGGACAATGGGAGAAATGCATCACCCTGTTGGAAGGAATTAAAAACAGGACTGGTGAACACATGAAGGTACTATATGAAAAGGGTTGTAATACCAACGACAGCGACAGGAGTGGCTTTGATGCCGCATTGAAACTGGCGGCAAGGGCTGATTATATCATCCTCGCACTGGGTGAAAACGGATGGATGAGTGGTGAAGCCGCAAGCCGCAGCAACATTGACCTCCCCGGGGTACAGAACGACCTTGCTGAAACCATTGTCAAAACCGGGAAACCTGTTGCCGTGATACTTTTCAACGGACGGCCTTTGGTGATTGCCAGGCTGAACAACCTGCCGGTGGCTATCCTGGAAACATGGTTCGGCGGAACACAGGCTGGAAATGGCATAGCCGACGTGCTTTTTGGTGAGGTATCCCCTGCGGCAAAACTTACTATGACCTTCCCGAGAAATGAAGGCCAGATACCCGTTTTCTATAATGGAAAAAATACCGGGAGGCCATTTAACTTAAATGATCGGGACGCCAAATATGTTTCGCGTTACCTGGATTGTCCCAACGACCCGCTCTTTCCTTTTGGATACGGACTCAGCTACACCAGTTTCGCCTATTCCAACCTCGAAACAAATGTTGACACGCGTAATATCGCTGTGACCGTTCAGGTGGCCAATTCCGGCAACTGTGACGGAGAAGAGGTGGTTCAGTTGTACATACGGGATAATGTTGGTTCCATCACCCGGCCGGTGAAGGAATTAAAGGGATTTCAAAAAGTTCTGATCAAAAAGGGTGAAACAAAAACAATAGCATTTAACATCACAACCGATGATCTGGCATTTTATCATCCTGACTTGAAAAAATATTGGGAACCTGGCGAATTTACAGTCTATGTCGGGACAAACTCTGCAGAAACCTTATCAAAGTCAATTACGGTCAAATAAATCCGAGATCATATGAAGATATATACTGTATTACTGCTTTTGGTTTTCCCCTTTGCCATTGGCGTTGGGCAGCCGCAAATGGTTAAATTCAAATCACAAGGGAAAGTCAATTATACATTGACCTCTGCTGAAGAATCGATGCTTGATTCCATTCAGTATAAAACGTTTCTTTTCTTTTTAAATGAAAATCATCCTGAAAAGGGAATTGTAAAAGACCGGAGTACAGCTACATCTCCGTCAAGCATAGCCGCAACCGGATTTGGGATCCCATCCATTGCCATCGGTGCGGAGAGAAAATGGATCACGCGGGATCATGCGGCGGCGATTACCCTCAGAATACTTACGTTTTTCATTAATTCAGTTCAGAGCACAGATAAAAATGTAACAGGATATAAAGGGTTTTACTATCATTTCCTTAAAATGGATTCCGGCACACGGGAATGGAATTGCGAGCTCTCCTCCATCGATACGGGCATCCTGATGATGGGGATCATCTTTGCCCGGAATTATTACGACAAAAATGATGAAGTTGAGAACCAGATCCGGTTGCTGGCCGATGCACTGCTTCGCAGGATTGACTGGAACTTTATGCAAATGCCCGGCAAGGGTAAGTTTGCCAATACGATCTCCATGGGCTGGACGCCTGAAAAAGGATTGCACGATTTTGGCTGGGCCGGTTATGATGAGGGACTTTTCCTTTATGTGCTGGCTGCAGGCAGTGGAATGAACAATGTTGAACAAAGTTACAGGTCATGGTTAACATCTTATAAATGGAACACTCCCTACAAAGGTCTGTCACATGTAGCTTTCCCACCATTATTTGGCCACCAGTTTTCACAGGCATTTATAGATTATCGCGGCATTGCGGATGATTATATGAGGGAAAAAGGCATAGATTATTTTGAAAACTCCCGTCGTGCGACCTATGTTCAGCGACAGTATGCAAAAGATAATCCCAAAGGATGGATTGGTTATGATTCGCTCTGCTGGGGTGTTACCGCCAGTGACGGTCCTCCTGAGACATACAATTTTAATGATAAAAAGTTTTTGGGATATGCTGGAAGAGGCACGAGTGGACCTGATTACAATTATTTTGATGACGGAACCATTGCTCCTTACGCATCACTTTCATCCTTGCCGTTTGCCCCGGAAATAGTTTTCCCTGCCATTCAATCAATGAATAAAAAATATGGAAAAAAAATCTGGGGGAAATATGGCTATTTTGATGCCTTCAACCTGACAGCCAAATGGTTCGACAGCGATTATTTGGGCATTGACCAGGGGCCTATGCTGATGATGATAGAAAATTTCAGAACAGGATTAGTCTGGAACTATGTTATGAAGGATCCGATCATCCAGAATGGATTAAACAAACTTGGGTACGAATATTTGAAATAGAAATTATTGAGTTCAGGTCTTCCTGAGCTTGATAAAATACCCTCGGGTCACAAGGAAATTTAGTCTCGCAAAGCGATCTTCATCAGAATTCTATCGTTGGGAAACATGGAGACGTTTAAACTTTGCGGCAAAAAAAAGATTACGGAACAGATTCAAACCGCAATATGACGGATATGAAAAGTCTTATCATAAAAAGAAACGCAATTTTAGTCTTATTGGTTTTTTCAGTCACCATTATCAGGGCTCAGATCAGAACGCTTGATGAATTTGAAAACAAATCAGGTTGGATCTGCATTAAATCAGATGGTGTCAATCTTACCATATCCAATGATAAGGGATTAACGGGCAACGCGATACGATTTGATTATGATTTCACGAAAGGTACCGGTTACGGTGGCATACAGAAACTTTTCCCAATTGATCTTCCTGAGAATTATGAATTCACCTTTTATGTGAAGGCCGAGTCTCCTGCCAACAATTTTGAAATAAAATTTATTGACAGCACCGGAAACAATGTTTGGTGGGTGAATAACCGCAACTATGATTTTCCTGCAGAATGGAAAAAAATCCATGTAAGGAAAAGACATATCAGTTTTGCCTGGGGACCAACATCCGATCACATCTTAAAAAAAATTGACAGAATTGAATTCACCATTTCATCATTTGCAGGAGGCAAAGGAACGGTCTGGATCGATGATCTGAAGTTTGAGCCGCTCAAACCCGAAACGCAATCATATCCAATGCCATCGGTCACGGCTTCGACATCGATCAAAAATCATCCACCGGAATTAATGTTTGATCATTCAAATGACACTTACTGGAAAAGCACCGGCACAGAGGATCAGCATGTGATCATCGATTTTAAAACTCGCAGGGAATTAGGCGGATTGCAAATCAATTGGCTGAAAGATAAGTATGCGAAAAATTTCGGCATCCTTTTTTCCGAGGATGGGAAGAAGTGGGAAAACGCATATTCCGTCCAATCAAACCAGGGTGAGGTCAGCTTCATCAGGCTGCCCGAGGCGGAGACCAGGTACGTTAAGATCAATCTTTTAAAAAGC
>CAIYQH010000022.1 GCA_903928285.1 uncultured Bacteroidales bacterium | reverse complement strand
CAGCCTGAACGAATTCCTGATTGAAAAATATATCGAAGGCACTGAAATTGCCATCGACGCCTATTTTAATGATGCCGGGGAACCGGTTATTCTCAATATTCTCACGCATCTCTTTGGTTCTAAATCTGATATGAGCGACAGGCTCTACCTGACTTCGGGCGATATTGTCAGGAAGTACCACGATCCCATCATGCTGTACCTGGAGGAGATCGCCAGACTGAGGGACCTGAGCAACTTTCCTTTCCATCTCGAAATGCGGCAGGAGGCCGACGGAAACTTTGTCGCGATTGAAATCAATCCGATGCGGTTCATGGGCTTCTGTGTAGCCGACGTGGAATATTATTTCTATGGCATCAACCCCTATGAATACTATTTTCAGCAGAAAAAACCCGACTGGACTGAAATCCTTGCGAGCCGCGGCGACAAGCTTTATGGCATGTTCGGGATCGATATTCCGAAACAGCTGGATAAAAGCCGTATCCGGTTCAACTATGAGAAATTCATCGCCCATTTCTCCGGAGTTTTATTTTATGTAAAGATGGATTATACCAAACTACCCATGGCCATCTACCTCTTTGCAGAGGTTCAGAAAAGCCGCTTTTCTGAATTCGAGGAGATCCTGTACTCCGATTTGTCGGAATTTATTGAGATCAAAAAATAAAGCCGGTCTTTGACAGAATAAGTTTTTTGTATCTTTGCAATCATATAGATATGTGTATATGAAAAACCGGAAAACCAGGCTTACGGCCCTTTTTATCATTTTTTTAACCGTCGTTACAGGCCTGCTGCAGGCCCAGACCGGCGAACCCTGGAGCGCGAAGGATCTCATGGCTCCCGATGCCCTCGCAAGCTTGCTCAACAACCCGAAAGCAGCAAAACCTGTGATTTATAATGTTGGTCCGTTGGCCAATATCAAGGGGGCGCTCAACATCGGCAGCATGTCCAATAAGGCCAATCTCGACAAGTTGAGCAAATCGCTGGCCGGTATAGCAAAAGACAGGATGGTGGTTATCTACTGCGGATGCTGTCCCTTCCGAAACTGCCCGAATATCCGGCCGGCCTTCAACCTGCTGAAGGAGCGCGGGTTTACGAATTCCAGGCTGCTGAACCTGAAACAAAACCTAAAAGTCGACTGGACCGATTACGGATACCCGATGGATTAACCTGCCTGCAGGTCTATTCAAGGGTACCCGGGAATTTAGCGCAACTCCTTACCCATCTGTTCCACCTTGTTCAGCCAGCGCTGGCGGTTCTCGGCCGTTGAACTTTTTACGGGTCCCAGGTAGGTCACTTTTACGGGTTTTACGCCGCAGAATTCCAATGTTGACTTTTTTAACTGGTTTACACTGGGTTTCCCGTACATCAAACGGTAATACCAGCCGGGCTGGTCGAGGGTGGTGATGATGCTGGCGGTTTTACCGGTAAGCAGTTTATCCCACCACACAGAATTTTCGCGGTATTGAAATGCAAATCCCGGTAAAAAAACCCGGTCGATGAATCCCTTGGTGATGGCGGGAAGTCCGCCCCACCAAACGGGATGGATCCAAACCAGATGGTCGGCCAACTTGATTTTTTCCCAGGCATCGGTAAGATCCCTTTCCAGTTCCGTGCGATGCTGGTATCCCGATTGCAGATTGGGATTAAACTTCAATTCCCCGATATTTATCTCCGCAACTTCGGCTCCCGCCCCCGATGCTCCCAGTTTATATGCTTGTGCCAGACCGTAGCACAAGCTGCTCTTGTTGGGATGGCCGTTGATAATCAGAATTTTTTTCATTGGAAGGGTTGTTTTTTTGTATTGGTTTATATTTTGATGTTAGTCATAAGAATCCTGGTTCCCGGATCGATGCGGTAAAGTTAACCACAATATTCACAATGATTTACAGAATGTTCACAACTGGATTCTTTGTGCCTTCTTTGTGTCAT
>CAIYQH010000021.1 GCA_903928285.1 uncultured Bacteroidales bacterium | reverse complement strand
TGTTTGTTTTGGTAAACAAAAAAGGCATTGCTGAAATCCTTTTTGGCTGTTTCAACCTGGAGCTCAAGCGCAACTCTCATTTTTTCATCGGTAACCTTTGTTTTTTCGACATTAAGGCGGGCTTGGTCAACCGAATATTTGCGGCTGCCGCTGCTCCAGATCGGAACCTGAAGGGAAACCCCGAAAATCACCGAAGGGACCCATGGTTTTTGGGAATTCATAAAATCCCAGAGGTTTCTCTGTGCGGCAGTGGAAGCGCTGAGAAAACCGCTCAGGGCAGGATGATAGGCGGTTTTTGCCAGTTTATACTGCATCACGGTTAGATAGTCCGATTTTTTCAGGAGCGTGTAATCGATATTATTCCTGTAGTCAAATTGCTGATTTATCAAGGCATCCCTGTCAACCTGCGAGAGAAAGTACTGCAGGTTATCCGTCATTGTCAGCTCCTGGTGGTCTTTTAATCCTACCAGGAACTTCAACCCCGCATAGGCAACATTCCGGGCATTGCGGGTATCCTTTACCTGGGCTTCCAGGTTAATACGGTTAAGATCAGCCTGGTCGACGTCGATATCTTCAATCAAACCGCTTTCATAGCTTTTCTGGGCTTCAATAACCAGTTTACTCACGACTACATAGGTAGAATCGAGTATTTGCAAAGCCTGGTCGACGACGAGCAACCTGAGATAAGCATCGGCTACCTGGTCGCGGATATCGACTTTATCCTTTACATTCTTCTGTTTCGCGGTTTCCAGAAATGCTTTGGCTGTTTGCAGACCCACGATGTACTGGCCACTGTAAATCAACTGGGAGACCGTTCCCTTGAGTGTCATATTGTAAGTGGTGCCAAATTTAACAGGGATAAACGAGCCCGGAGGCCCCTGGAAAATCTCCCCAGGGATCATGGTTGTTGGTTGCATGATAAAATCGGTATAATCAACGTTCCCGTTAATCTGCGGCAATCCGGTCGCTGTGTTTTGTTTCACCATTTTACGGGCAATCTCTACATCGGTGGTTGAATTCCTGAGATCGTAATTGTTTTCATAGGCGTAAGTTTGTGCCTGTTCGAGTGAAAAGGAGAGAACTTCTGCCTTTGCTGATGCAGCCGGAGTCTGCGCCTGGACGAATTGCCAGGATGTTAGGCTTAAAAGAATCAGTGTAGTATATAAACGGTAGCTCATTGTAATTAGTTGAATTTTTTAAAGTTAACCTTGCGTTTTTGTTTTTCGTAGTAATCGATGCCTGCTGGATTTGCAATACCCCTGATAAAATTGTCGAACATCACATCGAAGAGGGTTTGAAAGGAGAATTTGTCGGCCGGGAAAAATTCAGGATTATGAAGGTCGATCAACCTGCGCATATACAACCTGGCAACCAGCTCAATACTAAGGTCATCACGGTACATCCCCTGGCTTATTCCCTTCTGGAGATTTATCTGGATTTTCTGGTAGATGAACTCAATCCTGTCATCTACGTGCTTGTGATAGATATCCGGGTAGTATTTCTTCAGATCAAAGGTCATCGATGGACTAACATCACGGAAACGTTCACCCAGCTCACGGCTGACAATCAGCAGAATATCGATAGCATTCACCCCGGCGAAATTATTATGTTCAAAGATGATCTCAAAGTTCTGCCGTTCCAATTCCAGAAGTTTCCCTACGAGTTCTGTCTTGCTGGAAACAAACTGGTAGAGTTTTTTCTTCGACATTCCGAGATCCCGGCAGATATCATCTACCGAAACACTGCGTACACCATATTTATAAAAAAGCTCTCTGACGCGCTCCAGAATGTCAATCAATGCTTTATCCATGCCTGAAATTTATGAAACGTCGCAGGTATCCAATTACCTGCAACCGGCAACAAAGGTAGAAATAATTTGGTAACACGAAACAAAACAGGGTTAAATAGTTTCTCCATTCTCCGATTTTTTATGTAAGTTTGATGGCTCAGAAATAATTCAGTATGAAACGATTCTACCTCCTCTTATCCTTGTTCTGCGAATTGGCATCAGCCATGGCACAGGTTACTGATTGGCAAACAGTTTATGAAAAATCGGCGACACTGGAAACGCCCCGTTACCAGCAGACAATCGAGTACTGCAGGAAACTCGCCAATGGGTCTAAGATGATCACCTATACCAGTTTCGGGAGGAGCCCGCAGGGACGTGATCTCCCCCTGCTGATCCTCGACAGGGATGGGTTAAGTGATCCCGCTGCCATTCATGCCGCAGGGCGGACGGTGCTGCTCGTAGAAGCATGTATTCATGCCGGTGAATGCGAGGGCAAAGATGCCGGACTGATGCTTATCCGCGACCTGGCCATCCATGCCGCCGGCGTCACCAACCAGCCAACAGCATTACTCGACCATGTTACCGTTTTGTTTATCCCCATTTTCAATGTCGACGGTCATGAACGGTTTGGCCCATATAACCGCATTAACCAGAACGGCCCCAGAGAGATGGGCTGGCGCACCACGGCCAACAACCTTAACCTGAACCGTGATTTCCTCAAGGCCGACGCACCGGAGATGCAGGCCTGGCTTCAGATGTTCAACAAATGGATGCCCGACTTCTTCATTGATTCACATACCACCGATGGCGCCGATTACCAGTATGTTCTTACTTACCTTATGGAGATCTATGGCGATATGGATCCGGGATTAACCGCCTGGACCCGCGACATTTTTATCGACCAGATGCAGAAACACCTTAAGAGTGGCGGCTATCCCATATTCCCATACGTCGATTACCGCAACTGGCACGATCCCCGCAGCGGTCTGATTACCGAAGTTGCGCCCCCCATGCTGTCGCAGGGATATACAGCCTTGCGTAACCGCCCCGGTTTACTGATCGAGACCCATATGCTGAAACCCTATAAACAGCGCGTGGAAGCTACTTACGAATGTATGCTGACAACCATCGAACTGCTGAACAAGGAATCGAAAACCCTGAATGCCCTCGTCAGAAAAGCCGACGACTTTGTCAGCAGCGAGGCGTTTTTAAAGGAGTCCTTCCCGCTCCATTTCGAAACAAGCAAAACTGACAGCACCATGACCGATTTTCTCGGTGTTGAATACACTGCCATAAAAAGCAAGGTGAGTGGCGGCGACTGGTTCGTTTACAGCAACAAGCCTGCCACCTACAAAATTCCCTATTTCTTTTCAGCCAAACCGGTAGTATCGGTTAAACTGCCTTATGCCTATATCATTCCGGGCGAATGGAAGGCAGTAATCGACCGGCTGAAGATTCATGGCATCAGGGTGACTGAAATACCGGAAGAGGTAACCATCAAGGTGAATGTCTGCCATTTTAAAAATCCGAAATGGCAGGCTATTCCTTATGAGAGCCACCATCCCATGACCAATATCGACTTTGATGAAACCGAAGAGACACGGACTTTTCCCGCCGGATCAGTACTGGTCAGCGTAATGCAGCCGGCTGGCCGTATCATCCCGCATATCCTCGAGCCAAAAGGCAACGGTTCCTATGTTTACTGGGGATTTTTCGATGCCTCCTTCGAACAAAAGGAATATGGAGAGTCGTACGTCATCGAAAAAATGGCAGCCGAAATGCTTGCCCGGGATCCGGCTCTGAAGAATGAATTTGATCAGAAGAAGTCGGCCGACACCGCATTTGCCAACAATCCTCAAATTATTCTCAACTGGTTCTATAACAAGTCGCCCTTTGTTGACGGGAAAAAAGGGTTCTACCCTGTGGGGAAAATATTTGACAGGGCAGTTTTTGAAAACCTCAGGCACTGATCCCCGGATCGCCTGCCCTCAGGTTCCCAATAATGGCGGCCTGGGGAACCCCTGCCTGCCGCAGCTGAAACAACATCTCTTCCGCCGCAGACAGCGGGAGTGAAATGAGCAATCCGCCGGAAGTCTGCGCATCAGCCAGGATGTACTTCATCAGTTCCGGGGTTTCCTTTTTCCAGGTCATAACCGGTTTCACAAACTCCAGGTTGTTCATTGTTCCTCCCGGGATGGCGCCGGCTGCGGCAAAGTCCCAGGCCTCCTCCAGCACAGGCACGTCATGAATGCTCAGGTCGGCATGCAGGCCAGCCCCCTCGACCATCTCCTTCAGATGACCCAACAGTCCAAAACCTGTTACATCGGTACATGCGTTCACGGCAAACCTGTTCATAATATCAACGGGTTTGTCATTCAGTCCGCTCATAAGCTTCATTACCTTCGCAACAACCCCGGGATTGGCCAATCCCCGTTTGATCGCCGTTGTGATGATCCCGGTGCCGAGCGGCTTTGTCAGGATCAGGGCGTCGCCCGCTCTGGCTGTCGAATTCCGGAGGATTTTCTCCGGATGGATAAGACCGGTAACCACCAGGCCGAACTTGGGTTCGGTATCCTCTACGCTGTGACCACCGATAATCTGGATACCTGCTTCAGCGGCTTTATCACTGGCACCCTTTAGTATCTGTTGTAATACCTCCATGGGTAGTTTGCGGTCGGGAAAACCGACGATACTAAGGGCAAAGAGTGGTTTTGCCCCCATGGCATAAACGTCGCTTAAGGCATTTGCAGCAGCAATGGCGCCATACATATAGGGATCATCCACCACCGGCGGGATAAAATCGACGGTTTGAACAATAGCCCTCGTTTCGTCAATCCTGAATACAGCCGCGTCGTCGGAAGTGCGGAACCCAACCAGGACGAAGGGATTCGTCAGTTGCGGCAGCACCGTCAGTATTTTTTCGAGCAGCTGAGGTCTGATTTTGCAGGCACATCCCAGCGCATGGGTGTATTCCGTCAGACGGATTTCACTTTGATGGTCCGGCAATTCGTTTTTAACCTCCGTACCTGTCAGCGCCTGCCAGGCTGCGACAATTGCGGGAATGGCCTTCTCAACCTCTTCTTGCGTGGTCATCCTGCCCACCGAAAACCTGACCGTACCCAGGGCATAATCATAGGGAACATGCATGGCCGTAAGCACCTGGGAGATTTCAACATGGTCGGCATGGCAGGCAGCACCGGCTGAGGCGGCCACCTCTTTCATTTCGGCAAGCAGCAGGGGCGCTTCAACACCGGCAAATCCCAGGCTCAGCGTGTTGGGCAACCTTAATCCGGGATGGCCGTTCAGACGGACCGTGGGAATTGCAGCAAGGATGCCGTTATGCAACAGGTCCCTTAATTCGCTGAGTTTTGAAACAGAGCCCCGGCTCAGCTCCTGCTGCGCAATTTCGGCTGCCCTGCCCAGCCCTGCGATCTCCATCACATTTTCGGTTCCCGCGCGCTGGTTGGCCTCATGATCGGCCCCGTGGATCAGCTTTTCCAGGTGGACTCCCCTGCGGATATAGAGCGCACCGACCCCTTTGGGGGCATATAGTTTGTGGCCGGCTACCGACAACAGGTCAGCATTCATCTTCTCCACATCAACCGGTATCTTTCCAACCGATTGTGCCGCATCGGTATGAAACAGGATGCCATGCTCACGGGCGATCCTGCCAATCGCCTCTACCGGCTGAATCGTACCGGTTTCATTGTTGGCTTGCATTACCGAGATCAAAATCGTTTGCGGCCTGATCGCCTTTTCAACTTCCTTCGGATCGACCAGGCCAAACTCATCGACCTCTAACCATGTAATTGCAAAACCCTCTTTTTCAAGATAATGGCAAACCTCTGTAACGGCCGGATGTTCGATCCGGGAGGTGATTATATGGTTTCCCGTTGCACGGCGCGCCATTGCCGCTCCCTTGATGGCAAAATTATTCGATTCGGTTCCGCCGCTGGTGAAAATTATCTCATCGGTCCGGGCATTCAATAACATGGCAACCTGCCTGCGTGCTGTTTCAACAGCATTTTTCGACTGGATTCCATAACTATGCAAACTGGAGGGATTACCAAAGTATCGCTCCAGGTATGGACGGATGGTTTCCACAACCGCCGGATCAATCGGGGTGGTGGCGTTATAATCGAGATAGATTGGTTCCATGTTATTGAAGATTACGTGAAAAGGCAATGATCCTGCCGGCATCAAGATTGGCATCTGTTCCCGAAACGGAGATTTCGTAAACGCTGTTGTTTTTTCTCCTGGCAACCGAAAACTGGTAAGCTTTATCATAATAGGCCAGTACGATCGCGGCAACCTCTCCAAAACGACCATTCTTCAAGGCTTCCAATGCATCCCGGGTTCTTGTGCCACCCAGCCTCTCTCCTATTTTAAGGATTGCCTCTCCCAGTATCAGCTTGTCAAAACCTGCATATTCCTGCACGAGCCGCTGAATCCTGATCGTCTTATCCAATTCAACCCTGATCAGCAACCCGTTACTGATATGCGCAACCACCGGATCAGCCATGGTAACCCTGCCGATCATCCTGCTTTCATCCTCCAACCACACCGGACGGCCAAAATCGACTTCCGCCCAATGGGCAAAAAGGTCGTTTTCGAACTGTTCATTGGTAGGCTGTGGGGGCTGGCCCATAGCCCCAAAAACAGAACCCTTGTGACAGGCCAGCCGTTCCAGGTCGATCACCTGCTCACCCCTGTCAGCGATGGCATGCAGGATTTCCGTCTTTCCACTGCCGGTAAACCCCCCAAGAACGATCACATTTGCCGGATCTGACAACCGCTCCCTGATAAATTGGCGATAGCCTTTGTAACCGCCTTCAAGCAAATTAACATCATAACCGGCCTTGCTGAACACTTCGGCCATCAGTGCACTGCGCAGCCCGCCCCTCCAGCAATGCAGAAAGATTCCTCCTCCGGGTTGAACAGCAGACAGCGAACTTAGATAATCATCCACCTTCGGCAAGGCTATATCCAGCCCCTTCAGAATGGCATCCACGTGCCCCGTTTTAACATACAACGTCCCTACCAATGCACGTTCTTCATCATTAAAAAGAGGGATATTGATGGCCCCGGGAATATGGCCCTGGGTGTATTCCCCCGGAGAACGGGCATCGATCACCGGGCAGGAGGTTGCCTTTACAGGGAAGTTGATCGGTTGAATTGTACGTATCATCGGCCTTCAGGGTTCAATTGTCAAAATTAGGTTGTTTTCCGGGCTTCGCAAGAGATTTGTTGGTACTTTTACACCCAATCTGAATTACTGATGCAAGCTCGTAAATGGATAATTCCGGTTATCCTGGTCTCGACCCTTATTTTTTTTTCTTTCCCTCAGGCAATTATCTGATCCTGACCTGGGGTTTCATTTGAAATATGGCAAATGGATCTCGGAGAACCACCAGGTTCCCGTCACGGATCTTAGCACCTATACAGTTTCGCAGCATCCCTATATCGACCTTCACTGGCTCTTCCAGGTAATTTTATACCAGGTATTCCGGATTGCAGGATATTCCGGCATCAGTTTGTTCATCTGCCTGCTTGCAATATTACTCTCACTTATGATGATGCTTCGTAACAAGGTTTTTTCGATCCCGTTGCCGATAACCACTGTTGGACTTCTTGTCGCGTTTCTGATCATCGATCCCCGCATTACACCCCGGCCGGAGATGTTCACCTTCCTGTTTCTTTCCGGTTCAATGTTTATCCTGGAACTGTATGCCGAATCGCGCAGGAACCTCCTCTGCCTGTTGCCTGTCATCATGCTCTTCTGGTGCAATATGCATGCACTCTTTGTGCTTGGATTGGCCGTCATTTTCATTTATCTTTTCAGCTATACGATTCAACATAAAACTGTTGACAGGAAACTGTTTTTGTGGGGATTCATTTCTTTGCTTGTTTGTTTTATCAACCCATACGGGATCAGGGGTTTTTCACTGCCTTTAGAACTGCTGACCCGGTTTGATCCCGAGAATATTTACAACCAGCATATCCAGGAATTCATGCCTTTTTTAGCCCAACAGCACTTTGTCGTCCGCGATTACCTCTTTCTGGCCATGATTGGCGTTTCCCTTCTCTTCACCGTTCTTACCTGGCGAAACCGGAAATTTCACGATATAGTTCTGCTGCTCATCTTCGTCCTTCCAGCCCTGGGTTCAGTCAGGAATATTCCGCTCTTTGTGTTGGTTGCTTTTCCTCTTCTATGCTGCGAAACGGCTGAACTTACCGCTGGTGTAATCTTCCGGAACAGGACCTTTCAAAGGTTTCTCTTTTGGATCATGATCATCCTCCCGATTGCAATTGCACCCAGTCTCCTTACGGGTGGCTGGTACCCGGCAAACAGGTCCTTCAACAAAGCAGGGATTGGGATCGACGCAGTACACCAACCTGTTAAGGCAACTCAATTTATCACGGATCATCACCTGGAGGGGCGAATCCTGAACAGTATAGGGTATGGTGGCTGGTTATCCTGGACCCTGCCGCAGCCGGTGTTTATCGACGGAAGGCTTGAGGTGATGCAGGAATCGCTTTATAGAGAGGTAACTGCCAGCTGGGCCGGAGGATTGCAGGCCATGGTCAACAGATATAACCCGCAGCTGATTATTTACAACTATCTCAAATATTACCCATGGACCCAACAGTTACAGTCGATGCCCGGCTGGCGTCCGGTGTACCTGGATGGAGATGCGGTAATTTTCACCAGCGACACCAACAAATCGGTCCTTCCTTCCATCGATCCGGCCCGGTTCGCCTCCTTCAATTCATTGCCAAACACCGCTTCGGCTTCAAGCCGGTTCCTCGATTTCTACCGGATCCCTGACCAGAATTCTGTGGACATGTTGCACATGGCCTTGTTTAGCCGGCAGATGCACTCCGACATCCGCGTAATGAAAACATCTCCAAGAGCCATTGCCTTTTTCAATGCGGCCAATACCCAATTCAGGAATGGAGAGGTGCAAGGGGCGCTATCCTGTTACGATTCGGCGATCCTTCTGAACCCGTTATATGTAAAAGCATACAATAACAGGGGTATTCTTTATGCGGAGTCGCTGAAGGAATATAATAAGGCGATTGCCGATTTTGATACAGCAATCGGAATAGATCCCACCTGTGGCGACGCCTTTCTTGGCCGTGGAACAGTATATTTTTATCTTCATGATATGCAAAAGGCCTGTCGCGACTGGCACAGCGCCCTTTCCTTCGGAAATGTTCAGGCATCGCACCTGATCGGATTGCATTGCCCTGCCAAATAATTTGTACCTTTGCAATCCAATCTGATATGTCACAATGAGCGATTCCATCCATCATGAGTGCGGTATCGCCCTGGTCCGCCTCCTTAAACCGCTCGAATATTACCTGGCCAAATACGGAACTGCGTTTTATGGGCTGAACAAGTTGCACCTGCTCATGCAGAAGCAGCACAACAGGGGGCAGGACGGGGCCGGCATCGCCAGCATAAAGTTTGATATGGAACCTGGTAATAAATTTATCAACCGGATTCGTTCCATCGCCAACTCTCCTATTCAGGACATTTTCAACCAGGTAAGCCTGAGCGCCCGCAATATTGAAGAACGTCATCCGCAGCGGTTAAATGATATTCAGTGGCTGAAGCATAACATGGATATGCTCGGCGAGTTATACCTGGGTCACCTTCGTTATGGTACTTTCGGCAAAAACAGCCTCCAGAATATTCATCCATTTATCCGGCAGAACAACTGGATGACCAAGAACCTTGTCCTCGCCGGGAATTTCAACCTCACCAATGTCGACGAACTCTTTGAGAAACTCATCGATCTTGGCCAGTACCCCGTTGAAACCAGCGATACCGTTACCATCCTTGAAAAGATGGGTCATTTCCTGGACGAGGAAAATGAAGAGCTGTATCAGAAATTCAAAAGGGAGGGATACCCGAAGCGCGAAATCACCTTCCAGATTGCCAGACACCTGGATGTACAGAAAATTCTCCGCGAGGCAGCAACAACATGGGACGGAGGTTATGTCATTGCAGGGATGTTCGGCCATGGCGATGCATTCGTCATGCGCGACCCTTCAGGGATCCGCCCCGCCTATTATTATTCCGACGACGAAATCGTGGTGGTCACTTCCGAACGCCCTGTCATTCAAACGGCATTGAATGTCACCTTCGACACGGTTCATGAACTGCAGCCGGGCCATGCCCTGATCATCAAGAAGGACGGGAAGATCATGGAAAAAGAGTTCAGTAAGCCACTTGAAAAAAAATCCTGCTCCTTTGAACATATTTATTTTTCAAGGGGTACTGATAAGGAAATTTACCGTGAACGGAAAAAACTGGGGAAATTACTGACCCCGGCAATCCTCACCGCCATCGATCATGACCTCGAAAACACTGTTTTTTCCTATATTCCCAATACTGCCATTGATGCCTACTATGGTTTGATAGAGGAGATGGATCATTTCTGCGACACCATCAAGATGGAGCGTATCCTGAATGCAGGAAAGTCACTCGATCCTGAAAAATTACAGGCTATTTTTCAGTTAAAACCCAGGGCTGAAAAGGTTGCCGTGAAAGATGTCAAACTCCGGACCTTTATTACCCGCGACTCACAGCGCGATGATCTCGCAGCACATGTGTATGATATTACCTATGGCAGCATCCGCAGGGGTATCGACAACCTGGTTGTACTGGATGATTCCATTGTCCGTGGAACCACTTTGAAACAAAGTATCATCAGAATCCTCGACAGGCTGGGCCCTCGTAAGATCGTGATAGCTTCTTCAGCTCCGCAGATCCGTTATCCCGACTGCTACGGGATCGATATGGCCAAAATTACCGATTTTATCGCCTTTAAGGCTGCCATCGAACTGCTGAAGGATACACACCAGGAATACATCATCAACGAAGTCTATATCAAATCAAAAGCGCAGGAAAAGCTGCCTAAGGAAAACATCATCAATCATGTGAAGGAGATCTATCAACCCTTTACGGCGGACAGGATTTCAGGTAAAATTACTGAATTGCTGACACCACTTAACTGCAATGCCAGCGTTCAGATCGTATATCAGACCATTGCCGACCTGCATGAAGCTATCCCCAAACATACCGGCGACTGGTACTTTACCGGCAATTACCCGACCCCGGGCGGTAACAAAGTTGTAAACAAAGCTTTTATCAATTACATTGAAGGCCGAAACGTAAGGGCATACTGATTTTTGGGAGCGTTATACCCACTTTACCAAACTTACTGACTACCAAAGGACTTTCCGGGATGCTACTAATCCATTGCATTGGCAATCTTTGCGGCAATCTGTAAGAATTCCTCAGGAGAAAAGGAGCGTTTAGGTTTCCGAAAATCCATGTCATACAAGGTATTGATGGGAATGAGATGGATATGGGCGTGCGGCACCTCCAAACCGATCACCGTAATCCCAACCCTTTTACAAGGGACCACCCGGCCAATCGCTTTCCCAATGCTCCGGGCAAAAGTCCATAACCCGGCATGAAGATCCTCCTCCATATCAAAGATGAAATCAACCTCGGTTTTGGGGATAACCAACGTATGGCCCTCCTGGAGCGGATTGATGTCCAGGAATGCAAGGTATTGCGCATTTTCAGCAATCCTGTAGCAAGGAATCTCACCATTAACAATCCGGGTGAAAATAGTTGCCATATTTAACTGTTTTGGCGTGATATTTCGAAAATCTCAAAGGTTATCTTTCCGGCGGGAACCGTTATTTCAACGGTTTCGCCGATTACTTTTCCAAGCAAACCCTTGGCAATGGGTGAACTCACAGAAAGTTTGCCTATTTTAATATTGGCTTCATTTTCAGGTACGAGCGTATAGTTTACCATCGTCCCATTGAGTGTGTTCTTGAGCTTAACGGTAGAAAATATCAGTACCTTACTGTTATCCAGTTTCCGTTCATCGATCAGCCTTGCATTGCTGAGAACTTCCTGCAATTTCGATATCTTCAGTTCAAGCATCGACTGGGACTCCTTGGCTGCAGCATATTCGGCGTTTTCCGATAAATCCCCCTTATCCCTGGCTTCGGCAATCTGTCTGGAAATGGAAGGACGTTCTACAGTGGTTAATTGGTGTAATTCATCCCTCATTTTCTCCAAACCTTCAGGAGTATAATATTTGATATCTGACATTTCAGGTCGGTTATTTGATGTTATAATAAGGCAAAAGACCCTTT
>CAIYQH010000020.1 GCA_903928285.1 uncultured Bacteroidales bacterium | reverse complement strand
TTTGACCATGTCGGCCGTCACAAAACCCAGTTTCCCCATGGCAACAACGAGAATATCGGCCGACGCTGAGACCTGTTTGATATCCTTAGTAAAACTATGGCAAAGCGTCACCGTGCCGTTACCAGGCTTTGCCTTACGGGAAAGCAGGATACTTACCGGGGTTCCGACGTTGTGACTGCGGCCAAGCACCACGCAGTTGCGGCCCTCGACCTCTATTTTATAACGGTCAAGCAGCGTGATGATCCCCATAGGCGTTGCCGGCAGGAAACAGGGCAGGTTCAGCACCATTTTCCCTATGTTCACAGGGTGAAATCCATCTACATCCTTACGGAAATCGATGCGTTCGATAATCCGTTGTTCACTGATATGCTTTGGGAGCGGAACCTGGACGATAAAACCGTCGATTTCAGGATCGGCATTGAGAAAATCGATTACCTCCAGCAGTTTTTCTTCCGTAATACTGGTAGGATAGCGGTAAACGGATGAAACGAATCCAACCTCCCTGCATGACCTTTCCTTAGATGCGACATAGGTCATACTGGCAGGATCCTCGCCTACAAGGACAGCAGCAAGATGCGGCGGGTTTAATCCCCTGTCATGAAACATCTCTTTAACCTCTTTGGCTATTTCAGTTTTGATCTGGTCGGCAATCAGCTTTCCATCAAGCAATTTCATCATCTCTTCACCGGTTAATTCATATTCTTCATATTCCGCATCACGTTCGACATGTTCTTCCCCTTGTTGGCGGTGACCATTTTCATCATTTTCCGGGTATCGTCAAACTGTTTGATCAGCCTGTTGACCTCCTGGATGCTGGTTCCCGAGCCGAATGCGATGCGTTTCCTGCGACTGCCGTTCAATACGGCAGGGTTGACTCTTTCCTCGGGTGTCATGGAATGAATGATGGCCTCGATTCCTTTAAAGGCATTGTCGTCGATTTCAAGGTTCCTGATGGCTTTTCCCATTCCCGGGATCATTCCCAGCAGATCCTTCACATTCCCCATCTTTTTAATCTGTTTGATCTGTGCGAGAAAGTCGTTAAAATCAAAGAGGTTGCGGGCAATTTTCTTCTGGAGTTTCTGGGCCTCCTCCTCATCGAACTGCTCCTGGGCTTTTTCAACCAGGGAAACAATATCGCCCATACCTAGGATACGGTCGGCCATACGTTCGGGATAGAAGATATCGATGGCATCCATCTTCTCGCCGAGACCTACAAATTTGATCGGCTTGTTAACCACCGACTTGATACTTAACGCAGCGCCACCCCGGGTATCGCCATCGAGTTTGGTCAGTACGACCCCCTCAAAGTCGAGCCGTTCGTTGAAGCTCTTTGCCGTGTTTACAGCATCCTGACCTGTCATGGAATCAACCACGAACAAGGTCTCCTGCGGGTTCAGCACCGATTTGATGTTGGCAATCTCATCCATCATCTGCTCATCAATGGCCAGGCGACCGGCAGTGTCGACAATCAGCACATTGAATCCGTTTTCCCTGGCGTGGGCCAGCGACCGTTTGGCAATCTTCACAGGATCATTTACGGCATCTTCCACATAAACATCAACCTCTATCTGCTGGCCAAGAACCTTCAGCTGTTCGATAGCGGCAGGACGATAAACGTCGCAGGCAACGAGCAGGGGGCGTTTGCCCTTTTTGGTCTTCAGGTAGTTGGCAAGTTTGGCCGAGAAGGTGGTCTTGCCCGACCCCTGCAACCCGGCAACCAGGATGATGGCGGGTTCTCCTTTGAGGTTCAGCTCGGTTTTTTGTCCGCCCATGAGCTCTGTCAGCTCGTCGTGTACAATTTTCACCATCAGCTGACCCGGGGAAACCGCTGTCAGTACATTCTGTCCCAGTGCCTTATCCTTCACCTGGTCGGTGAACTGCTTGGCAATTTTAAAACTGACGTCGGCATCCAGCAACGCTTTTCTGACATCCTTCAATGTCTCGGCAACATTGATCTCCGTAATATGCCCATGTCCCTTCAGAACCTTAAACGCCCTGTCTAATTTGTCACTTAGTCCTTCAAACATTGTGTGCTTCTTTTTAATTTCAAGGTACTCCGTTCCCCAGCCAATAAAGGCACCCGGACTGAACGGAAGACCATTGTGATGATTCTGCAAAATTAACAATTTATCCTGAATCGGAGCAGCTTTGCAAAATCATAACGCGGCAGTCCCGGTCAGTCAGATTTTTTACGGAACACAAGGCAACGCGATCGTATCAGTAATCAGGTAGGTCAGATTTTTTTAAAAAAAAGATTAACAGGCATTGAAAAACTTTGTAGTTTTGTATCAATAATATTCAAATTCAAAATCAAAAACAAAAACAACTATGAAGAAAATTTTACTTTCGTTTGTAGCCATGTTGGCTTTAACGCTGGGTGTCAATGCCCAGTTTGTCGACCAGGCTACCGGGTTTGCTACGGCCAGCCGCGGGATCAGAAACATCAGCGCTGTCAGCGCTACGACATTATGGGCAGCTGCCTATGACGGAAGAGCTACCGGAGCGGGACCCTGCCAGGATATAACAATTACAACAAATGGCGGTACCTTATGGACACCTCACACCATCACTGCCACTCCCGCGATCACCCATCTCGACATCTCCAACATTGTTGCAGTGGATGCCCAGAAGGCATGGGCCTGCATGTATCCACCCGCCACCAACACCACCGGACAGGGTATCTACAAAACCACCGATGGTGGTTTGACCTGGACCCACCAAACAACGGCACTCTTCACAAACGCCAGTTCCTTTGCCGATTTTATCCACATGTGGGATCAGAATCTCGGTGTTTGCGTGGGCGACCCTATCAACGGATTTTTTGAAATCTATACGACATCCGACGGCGGCACAACCTGGACCCCGGCAACAAGCCCGGCGCCGGTGAGCGGTGAGTTTGGTGTTATCGGCTACTTCTCCGTCGTCGGCGACATCATCTGGTTCGGCACCAACAAAGCACGTGTTTACAAATCAGTTGACAATGGTCACACCTGGACCGTTGCACAGATCCCGGGATCAGCATGGACGAACGTTTATGTTCAGCCTTTCTTCCGTGATGCCATGAACGGTTATTGCGGCAACAGAGGCACTGGCACCGTAGCCGCCACAAGCGCACTGGCCAAGACTACCGACGGCGGAACCACCTGGACCACTGCCACCACGACCGGCAATGTATTCACCACTGATATGGCTTATGTCCCCGGCACACCAACCACATGGGTTACTTCAGGTGCTGCTACAGGATTTACAGGGGTTACCTATTCGTTTGATGACGGAGCAACGTGGAATGACATGGCCTCCACTATCGGAACACAGTACCTTTCCATGGCCTGGGTAAATGATTCAACAGGATACGTCGGCGGTTTCAATACCGACGCCACTACGGGCGGCATGAGCAAATTCAACAGCATCCTTGCCCCGTGTGATTTCACAGCCAATAATGTAGCAGTTGCCAAAGGCGGTTCAGTTACCTATACCATCACAGGTGGCGCCCATTCAACATCAACCGTTGCCTGGACATGCCCTGGCGGCACCCCTGCCACATCTACCAGCAGACATCCTACCATTGTTTATAACACTCCGGGCACCTACAATGTTACCCTGACCGTTACCAACTCATGGGGCAACACAACCAAACTGAAGACCGGTTATATCTATGTTGGCGGCGTTGGCATCAACGAACATTCCGCAGCAACTGTTTCCGTTTTCCCGAATCCCGCCAAAGATGTACTGAACATTCAGGGATCCCAGAACATCCAGGAAGTCAGTCTGATGAACATGGTTGGCCAGGTTGTCTACACCCAGACCACCGATGCCAGCAACCTTACCATCAACACCTCCGATCTGAAATCAGGCCTTTATAACCTGAAGATCAAAATGGCTGATGGCTTTATCAACAAGAAAGTTGTTGTAAACTAGGTTATTCCATCTTATGAAAAAGGCTGTCTCAAATCCGGGACAGCCTTTTTTTTTTACATCCTTGTCGGGACCTCAATCCCCAACAGGCTCATTGATCGCCGGATGACCTCCCCGGTTATGGAGGTGATTGCCAGGCGCAGCAGCGCCTTTTCAGCCTCCTCCTCCTTCAGTACCGGCAATTCCTGGTAAAACTGGTTGTATCCTTTGGCAAGGTCATAGACATAGTTGGCAATGACCGCGGGGTTCATCTCACTTCCGGCCACGACAACTGCCTCCTCAAACAGAAAGAGCCGCTTGATCGTCTCCTTTTCAAGCGAAAGCAGGGGGTTCTGCAGTCCAACCTGCCTGGTTTTCCAGTCGTATCCTGCCCCGGATGCTTTTGCCAGAAGTGATTGTATACGGGCATAGGTATATTGAATAAAGGGACCTGTATTCCCATTGAAATCGATCGATTCGGCGGGATCAAACAGCATGTTTTTCTTCGGATCGACCTTGAGGATAAAATATTTCAAAGCGCCCAGTCCGATGGTGTTGAACAATTTCCCTGCTTCTGCTACGGTAAGTTCATTGGCCTTGCCGAGTTCACGGGTAGTATTTTCAGCGGTTGCCAACATTTCATCCATCAGGTCGTCGGCATCCACCACCGTGCCTTCGCGCGATTTCATCTTACCCATGGGCAATTCAACCATGCCATAGGATAAGTGGTGTATGTTCGCGGCAAAATCCTTGCCCAGTTTCAGGAGTACCCTTTTCAAGACGTCAAAATGATAGTTTTGTTCGTTGCCCACCACGTAAATCATGGCGGAGGGGTGGAAATCATCGTTCCGGAGCTCGGCAGTCCCCAAGTCCTGGGTCATATAAACCGAAGTGCCATCGGACCGGAGCAGCAACTTCTCATCCAATCCCTCTTCCCGCAGGTCGGCCCAAACGCTGCCATCCTCCTTGCCCACCAGGGCGCCGCTTTTCAACCCGTCCATCACCAGTTGTTTTCCCAGCAGGTAGGTCTCGCTTTCATGGTAAACCTTATCGAAATCCACTCCCAGCCGCTGGTATGTCTGGTCAAAACCTTCGTAAGCCCAGCCATTCATGGTTGTCCATAACGTCACAACTGCCTCGTCGCGGGCTTCCCATCTCCTTAAAATTTCCTGCGCCTCCACGATGAGGGGCGCCATTTTTCCGGCATCCTCGGCGGACAAACCGGCGGCTGTGAGTTCAAGGATCTCCTCCTTGTATTTATTATCGAAGAGTACGTAATATTTCCCGATCAGGTGATCGCCTTTCAAACCGGTCGATTGCGGGGTTTCGCCGTTGCCCCAACGCATGTAGGCCAGCATCGATTTGCAGATATGGATCCCACGGTCGTTTACCAGGTTCACCTTGACC
>CAIYQH010000019.1 GCA_903928285.1 uncultured Bacteroidales bacterium | reverse complement strand
GGTCCGAAATTATCGTAGTGAATTGTTACGGTTAAATTACAGGTTCACCTATCCCTTATTTATTTCCACCTGTTGACGAATTTTCTGCAATTCCCGAAGAAGCATTTGTTCCTGTGCATAATGAATATTATCTATCCCTGGATACGCCAGTCATTTTCTTCCGTGCTACTCCATAATAACCAGCCGGTCCTTCCTGTGCGCCTGTATATACTTCCCCAGCTATCTGCAAATCTCATGCACAGTTTTTAGGAATATGTCAAACCGCTCTTGTATCTCCCCTTTAAAATTCTCATCATTCAAATGAGTTTTCATAAATGCATCAGCATCTTCCTTCTTGCCATCGGGTAAAACAAGGCCAACCGGAAATGACTGACAAATTAAACATTTATCTTTTAGTATGTTTGCTACCTCCCTGAATACCAAACCATGTCCGAATTTTTCGTCTTTTTTGGCATCCGTGCTGCCGCAGCAGGTAACGAATATCAATTTGTTGATGTCATTAAAATAATTTGCGATAAACCTGCGAAGCGGCGGAATAAGCTTACCCATCCAGATTGGTCCGCATAAAATTACCAGGTCGTAATCTTCAATCCTGTGTTTCAGTGGTCTGATCCCCAAATGGATGTTCATTAAAAACAATATGAAAATATTTAAACGGGGCTTGATTTCTTCAATTTCGCACGACAGACTTTTGGAAATTTTCGCGGCCAGGTATCTGTTACTGCCTTTATTTGAATAATAAACAACAATTATTTTCTTCATAACATCTCAATTATTTCTCCTTTATTTCAGCTTACATAGAATACCTTTTTCCTGGGTCTGACGATTGCATGTTTGAATTTTAATTTAGGATAACCCAAGATCAACGTTTCAACAACCTCATTTCCCGCGGGGATCTGGAACATGGCGCGGAGCGTTGTACTTTGATTGACGGCCGGTCCAATCAAGTCCGATGGCGGTGGCTCCAAGTCCCAGTGAATGCGCTGCAAGTAATGCATATGACAGATAAATATGTGCATCGACCGTGTGTTCCTCAGCTCCTTTTGGTGCATGAAAAAGGAATAAAGCCGACAGATGTCAAGATGATCCTGCCGGAACGAGATTTCGCTATTCCCTGATTTTTCAATGATCCCGGCCGGACAAATCTTTACACACAGTTCACATTTAGTGCAGGTGGTTGTATCGATTACACGGCTTTCGTACATGGTATTGGTTTTTGTTTTCAAATTTGACGACAGATATTCCTGAAAGTTACGCTGATCCCAACGAAACAAGGATAAATCAGAAACCTGGCAAACCCAAAAAATTGCACCATCAGGCAATGACCGAGGTTGCTGCTGCCGTTTCATCCCACCCCTGCATGATAAGCCCATACGATCCTATCATGAAAAGCAACGGAAGCAAATCATCCTTCTCCCGGATGATTGCTTCTGCATATTTTTTCATCCCGAATTTCAGATCGTATTCAATCAGGGCTCTTTTTTGCTTTATCCACACCCATTTTGGATTCCAGAAACCAGTTTGGGTCAGTTCATAGGATTCTCCGTTCTGTGCTGAGAATGCCAGCAGTCCCTGGAATTTGCCTGAGAACGGTACCTGCAAATAATCCTGTGCTGCATTTTGCAGGCGAACGGTGATAAATGGTCTCCAGAACCCCATCCTTTTCAATGACCACGCCTCCTCGAAAAGTTTAACTTCAGCAAGAGTCCCGAATGTCTTGGGGAAGTTGATTGTTCCGATGTTATCTTCGCCGCGGGTCAATTCATAGAATGACCGGGTCATTTTCGGTTTCATAATAAGAATACTTGTTCCCGGGTTAAGTGTTGTTTCCATAAAGATCTGTTTTAGCATCCAGCAATGGCTTATCCTTTTTCTGAAATGTGGTCCAGCCGGCACAACGGCATTTATTCATTGTCCCTGAAACTGTTTCGGGCAATTTCACAGCATTAATAAAGAAAGAGACAAAACCAGTTCAAATCTAATAAAATGCCGGCAATG
>CAIYQH010000018.1 GCA_903928285.1 uncultured Bacteroidales bacterium | reverse complement strand
TTGTGCCTTCTTTGTGTCATGATGGTTAAATATTGATATTGATCTGTTTTTTGAAACAGAACAGAGGCTCAGATGAATGCACAAAACAAGTCATTCGTTCACAGGGGCCAAAGCAAAAAACTTGCGAACTGTCGGAACTGGCAGTTGAATTGAAATTAAAGGAGCGATAAGCACCGATAAATATTTTCACATCTTTTTCGTAGTTTTGAAACAAAACCAACTCCATGCGCCTACGGTCCTTTCTGTTCACAACCTGCCTGTGCTGGCTGGCTGGTTGCCTGCCCCAGTTTCTTTCAGCCCAGCATGTCTTTAAAGCCGGGGATCTGAATATCACCATCTCGGCAAAGGGTGCCGTCAGCAGCCTGTACGACAGGGTCCGTGAAAAAGAATACCTCGATTTAGAGCTGCCTTCACCCCTGTTGCAGGTGAAGGTCGGCGGGCAATGGGAAATTCCATCAATGGCTCGTTATACAGAAGTGAAGGGGGATCCTGGTTCGGGCATCCTTATCCTCACCTTCAGCAAGAGCAACATCACGGTAACAGTCAGAACCTATCGATCGCCCACCCACATGAGGTTTGAGATGCTCAGTGTCAGTCCGGCCGGGAGGGTCGACCTGGTGGTTTGGGGTCCTTATCCGCTGAAGATCGGGGAGACGACAGGGGAGATTATCGGGGTTGCCCGTAACCGTGATTTTGCTGTGGGGCTCCAGGTACTCAATGCTAAAACTCTCGGAGGGTACCCCCTGAACGACGAGGGATCCGATCCCTCGAGGGGAAATACGGCAAAAAAAAGTATTGGGGGAAGCATCCTGCAGGCCTTTTCAATGGACAGGTCGCGCCCCCGCCGGGTCGATGCCTGGTGGGGCCAGTTTCCGGATATGCCTGTTCTTCCTGTGGAAGGAGAGACCACCGAAGGGTCGGCCATCGCCCTTTTTGGCTGTGAAGCCGGGAAAACGCTGGAAACCATCGGGCAGATAGAGTTGGCCGAAAAACTGCCGCACCCGGTGGTTGACGGGGTTTGGGGGAAGATGTCGGCTACGCCGGGCCGTTCCTACCTGATTGCCGATTATTCCGAATCCACCGTGGATGAATTGCTCGCCTGCACCAAACGCGCCAACCTGCGGACCCTTTATCATATGAATGCCTGGAAAAGCTGGGGACACTATGAACTTGATTCCCTTTATTTTCCAAATGGGACGGATGGGTTCAAACAATGCCTTGCAAAGGCCCGGGCCCTTGGCATCATGCTGGGTGCCCATACCCTAACAGATTTCATCAACACCGGCGATCCTTATGTTACACCCATTCCCGACGGGAGACTTGCTGTTACGGGTTATAGCCGGCTACCAGGAGACATTTCCGATTCTGTGACGGTGATCGGTGTTGAAAGTCCCGAATATTTCAACAATACCAAAGCCAACTGGCTGCACACAGTGAGGATCGGACTGGAGCTGATCCAATATGATTCGGTCACACCTGTCAGACCCTTCACCCTGACAGGTTGCAAACGGGGTGCATTTGGCACAAAAGCAGCTGCTCACCGGCAGGGCGCGGAGGTGGCCAAACTGATGGACCATCCCTACAAAGTCTTTTTACCAAACCTTGCCCTGCAGCAGGAGATTGCCGCAAACCTGGCCAGGCGCTTCAATGAAACCGGGCTGGAACAGATGGATTTCGACGGCCATGAAGGTTGCCTCTCCTCGGGACAGGGCGATTATGCCATGGAGCTCTTTGCCAAAACATTTTATGATTGCCTCGATCACACAGTGCTGAACGGCACCAGCAATTCCGAACCCTTTTACTGGCATATCAACAGTTACTGCAACTGGGGTGAGCCATGGAATGGCGGCTTTACAGAGAGCATGCAGCAGTACCGGCTCGACAACCAGGGGCTGTTCGACCAGAATTTCATGCCCCATATGCTGGGCTGGTACCTCCTCACAGAAAAGACCACCCTCGCCGAGATGGAGTGGATGCTTGCCAGGGCGGCAGGCTATAACGCTGGTTTTGCCATGGCCACATCACTGGAGTCGCTGCGGAAAAACCCGAATACGGGAGCCCTGCTCGATGCCATCAGGGAGTGGGAAAAATGCAGGCTGAACCTGGTTTTTCCAGGGGAGATAACCGAACAGCTGAGGGATCCGAAAAGGGAATTCCATCTTGAGAAAACAGCGGATTCAACATGGGATCTCTACCCTGTGTTCCGGGATGAAGTGGCTCCCGGAGATGCTGCCAGATTGAAACGGGGCAGGGCGGTTAAGATCAGCCTACTGCCATCATCAGTTCCCGGCGGGCTGAAATCCCGGCAAGAATGAATACGCGATTTTTGATTTATAGGTTGATTTTGTTCGGATCAATAATAATTCCCGGTATCAGTAAGCCGATTGCACCCGATTTATAGAATATCGGGATCATCTCCTGCGATTGTCCTGCCGAAAACGGCTGCCTGTTCCAGCGCTTCCCGGCGGGGATGGCCCAACGTAAGCGGGCGCATGAAGGCAAATCTGCGGAGCTCCGGGATGTCGCTGTCCAGTAACCCGGCGGCTGTCGTTTCCGAAAGCTCTCCCTGGCAATGAAAGAATCCGACAACTTCACTTGCTGAGGCGGCTGCCCTGCATCTCGCCAGCACCTTTTCCAGCAAAGCCTGCTGGCGGGAATCGTTGCTATGCACGGGCATGGCATGGGTGACAAACAGGGCTGTCTTCCTGCCGGCGGTATATTTCCTGATGAATTCCCCGGCAGCGGGAGGTGGCCCGAATTGCATGACGGGGAAGCCGGCCAGGATAAGGTCGAACCCGTTGGCCGAAGCCACCTGGTTCATCGGCAGAATGGTTTTTTCTCCCGGCAGGGCTTCAAAAACAGCCTCGGCGACCCGTTTTGTATTGCCAGTTTGCGACCAGTAGGTAACCAGGATTTTCATTGTTGATAGAGTAAAGCAGCCTTAGATTTTCGTGTTCAGTTTTTCAAGCAACCCATCCTTGTATACCGGTCCGATGGGTATCATCTGCCCGGCAACATCAACCTGGTTGCCGTCGATCAGGCGGATCCTGGAGAGGGAGACGATAAAGGATTTGTGGACCCTGACAAACCTGTTTTCGGGTAACTGGGTGATCAGGTTCCTGAACGTTTCATGGATGACCAGCTTTTTATCGAGGGAATGGACCTTGATATAATCACCGGTGGATTCAAAAAACAGGAGGTCGTCAAAGTTGATTTTATGGATCCTTTTATCGGCCCTGAGGAGGATGTAGTCACGGTTCATCGCAGGCGGCGGCAGTGTGACAACCTCCTTTTTCATCCTGAATTCGGCCCATTCGGCAGCCTTGTTCACGGCCCGGATGAATCGTTCAAAGGAGACGGGCTTCAGCAGGTAGTCGACGGCATTGGATTCAAATCCTTCGGCGGCAAATTCAGGATAGGCTGTGGTGAAAATAACCAGGGGCGGATTTGTCAGCGTTTTAACAAAACGTATGCCCGACAACCTTGGCATGTTGATGTCGAGGAAGATCAGGTCGGCCGGGGTGGAGCGTAAAAATTCACCGGCTTCGATCGCATCGGAGCACACCTTCAGCAATTCAAGCGCAGGGCAGTCGCCGATATACTGCACCAGGACCTCCTGTGCCAGTGGCTCATCATCGATCACCAGGCATTTAAGTTTCATCTTGGGTAAAAATTACCAGTTCGGTTTTAAAACGATTTTCAGTCTCGGATATTTCAAAACGGTATTTATCAGGGTATACCATGCTAAGCCGTTTTGCCAGGTTTTCAAGGCCGATTCCCCTTCGGTTTTCACCTGCCACATCATCCGCCAACCCCTTGTTGTTTTCCGTCACAAACCTGATAGAGCCTTCGTCGATGGTACATTCAATCCTGACAAACACGGCTCCTGTTTCGCCCTTGATTCCGTGCTTGAAACTGTTCTCGATCAGGGGTAAAAAGAGCAGCGGGGCCAGCCTCCTGTTTTCAGGGTTACCGTTGACTTTGAGTTCAATTTCCGCCTGCGGTCCCGAACGGATCCGCTGGAGGTCGACATATTCGCGCATATGATCCAGCTCGGTGGTTAAATCCACGCGCTCCCTGCGGGTTTCATACAGGATATACCGCAGGAGACCGGAAAGTTTCAGGATGGTTTCAGGGGCCTTCTCCGAATGTTTAAGCACCAGCGCATAGATGCTGTTCAGGCTGTTAAAAAGAAAGTGGGGGTTGATCTGGGCCCTGAGCGCCTGTAACTCCGCCTCCGACCGCTCTTTTTGTTCCTGCATCAGCTGATTCTTCCCCTCAAGCAAAAGGAAATATCCCTTTGCGAGTTTGAAAAGACTGGTAATCCCAGTGAAGGCTGCCATAAATTTCAGCAGGTCGGTAAAACTGAAATAGGAGATGAAATAATATCCCGGGAGCAGGTAATCGATGAAACGGGCAAAGGTAAGCTGGTTGAGGAGGGTGGCAGAAACCACGCAAAGCGCCAGCAACATGCCATACGGCAGGAATTTACGCTGGTTCAGAAAATGAGGGATCAGTAGTCCCAGATTGATATAAACGCCAATGGCAATGGTTGCAAGGAAAACTGCCGTATAGATATAATCGGTTGACTGGATCTCGCTTGAGCTTGAAAATACACGTACCAGGATATAATAGGAGGATCCCCAGAATGCGAGATGCTCCAGGATCCGGAGCGGATACGATTCTATCAGCGAACGGGTATTCATCGCGATACAGTTTTATTCAGCACAAAAGTAAAATCTTTGCTGAAGGCTTCGGGATCATCGGAATATTTTATGATGAATTTCTGAAGGTCATCGGTCGAGGCCGTAAGCACGACCTGGAAATTATCGTCGTCAGGGTTCGAACCCTCTACAGGGATTTTCTCATGGGCAATCCGGATCCTGTTATGTCTGAACAGTCCGATTAGCCACGATTCATTATACCACTGGATGACAACTTTCCCCGGTGCCAGATCAACCCTGGCAACGGTATGCCCGGCAACCAGGTGCGAGGTCATCAGGTCGGTACCGGCATCGACCTCCCCGGGATAGAAATCAAGGAAAAACCTGTTATTCAGCTGGAAAAGATGAACGGAGAATTTTGAAACCCCCTTTTTATCCGTATAGGTTATCTGGTAACCATTTTCAGGAGTTCCGGGTTTTAACAGCCCGTTGAATTTTGAACCCTGCTCGATCTTCCATACCGAGGAATCCTTGCTGGTCCAAGTGCCCAGCAGTTCTTTTTTGAAGATAAGGTCACTCTCGTTGTAAAAGGGATGAAGCGATTTTACAAAACAACTTGTGATGAACAGGAGCATCATCCCTGCCAATAAGAAATTTTTTGCTTTCATGTGCCGGTGTTTTTAAGGATTAGTGACACAAAGGAAATACGATTGTGAACCAGGAAAAATCTTTTTCGGCAAACGACATCCGGGCTTCGATGAAAGCGTAACCCATGGGGCATAACATGTGATGCGGGAAATGGTTTTCCGGATCAGAACCGGGCTCCCATTATCATCCCGCCGATCATCGGGATCATCCACATGATCCAGACGAAGATGCTGAAACGATGAAAGGTGCCGATCCGTTTTTCGTCGTTATGCCACAATACCAAGGTTGCCCAGGTGGCATGGAACAGCATCAGCAGGATGGCGGTCATGCCGGTAATCCCATGGAAATTGAACCTGAACAGCGCCCCGCCGACTTCGGCCATGGCACTGGTCCCGGCGGTATCACACACAAGGCCGATCCAGAACAGGCGGGTGTGCCACCATTTCAGCCGCAGTTGGATCCGTTCGGCCCAAACGCCGACGGTATAAAGCACCATGGCGAGATTGATAAAGACAATTGCGAAAATCAGCGTAGTATGCATGGTGTTTTTTTTGTAGTTTATCTCACAAGTTCGACAACGCCACCGGGTGTTAAAGTATATTTGGCGGCCCCTGGTTGCAGCGCTTTTATAATTAATAGTCTGGATATATGCACCTTTATCAACGTTGTCGGCCACTACAAGCAATCCGGTACATTCGTCTCTTGGATCAGCAGAATTGAAGTAACTGCTGATCTGTACCGGTGAATCCGCTTATTTTTGTTAAACGTTGTTCTTTTTTTTTCATCCGCAACGCATGAAGTGTCACGTATTACGGTTGACATTCTTCAGCCGTTCAGTTCTGTCGGTCAACCCCTGCACATGTTCCTGGTCGGTCGAACCCGGGTCTTTCATCTCGCGGAACATGGTACAGGGGAGATCGGTACAGTCACCGCAGTCCCTGTATTCCAGCTTGTTTACCGAGCAATCGTATAAGGGGCATATTTTTGCAGGCACATGTTCCAGCGCCCAGAATGTTTGTCCTTTTACATGGTGACAACCAGTACAGGTCGATCCGAAAAATTCACAATCGGAACAAATTAGACCACAGGCTGAGAGTATCATAGGGTCGGTTTTGATGTTTCAGCAAAGTTAAGGAAATATCAAAGTACACAGATATGACACGGATATTCCCGGAATAATTTCCCCGGAGCCACCCCTTTGGCGGTGGGGTCATGACGAAAAGAGAATTTCTGAATTAACAAAACCTGAAATTATTCAGGTTAATGAATAAATTGAAATGTATAAAAATTATTGTATAAATTTATGGTCGTTTTAATTAGTTATAAGTATATTCAAAATCAGAACTTTATGAAAAAAATATGTTTCTTTGCCTTTTTTCTGCTGGTTTTTTCGACCTATAGTCAGAATGCTAAATCTCCCAGGAAAACATCGGAGGTAAAACAGGATAATCCGGTAATTACAGCGGGTTCCCAGGTTAAAGAAACAGGAGGTCACGATTATCTGGCACTCATAAAGATTGCCAATAGCTGGGGCTATATTGACATGTCGGGGAAAATATCCATTAACCCGCAGTTTGACAATGCAAAGCCATTCTCGGATGGATTGGCACGGGTCAGGAAGATGGGCGACTGGGGATTCATCGACACGAAAGGAACTTTTACCATCAACCCGCAATTCGACAGTGAAGAGAATTTCAGCGAGGGTCTTGCCCGTGTGCTGAAATACCATCAATGGGGTTACATTGGGAAAGCAGGAACTTACCTGATCAACCCGCAGTTTAACGAAGCTGAAGATTTCCAGGGGGGATTTGCCAGGGTGAAAAAGGGGTCGGATTGGGGTGTTATCGACGCGAAGGGAACCTTTGTGGTGAATCCGCAGTTTGCCGAACTGGGGCCATTTTCCTGTGGTCTTGCACGGGCCAGGCTTGGCCATGACTGGGGCTTTATTGATCATGACGGAAAATGGGTGATTAATCCTCAGTTCAATGATGTAAAAGATTTTGATAAAGACCTTGCCCGTGTAAAAAAGGGATCCGACTGGGGTTTTATCGATAAAAGCGGAAGTTTTACCATTAACCCCCAGTTCGAAGAAACCGGCAATTTTTCCAATGGACTGGCACGGGCCAAAAAGATGAGGGCATGGGGCTATATCGATAAAAAAGGTACCTGGATCATCAATCCGCAATTTGATGAGGCAGGTGATTTTTTCCAGGGAATGGCCCGCGTGAAGAAAAACAAAGAGTGGGGTTATATCGAGCCATCGGGAAGCTATTCCATTAACCTGCAGTTTGAGGAGGCAGAAGACTTTCTGAGCGATTTTGCGCGTGTGAAAAAGGGAAACCAGTGGGGTTTTGTCGGCAAAAAGGGATTATATGTGATTAATCCCCAGTTTGACCAGCTGGAAGAATTTGTGGAGGGATTTGCCCTGGTTAAGAAAAATCAGAAATGGGGGTATATCAACCCGGAGGGGAAAATCGCCATTGACTACATATATAATGAAGCAGCAAGCTTTACAAAATAGGAGCCGAGGAGGATCGCTTACCGGACTAATTTTCCCCGGGCAATGCTTTTGGAATCCTGGCCGGTCAGCAACCAGAGGTGAATTCCTTTAACCTTCCCTGACAGATGTGTCTGTCCGGATAAGACAGGAAAAATACCGGCGATTTCGCCGGTGACTGAATAAAGAAACAGGGAGCCATTTCCCTGGAAATTCCTGAACCAGGCATATCCCGAATCATCCGGGCCCATCAGTTGTATGGGATTGACCTCCTGCCTTATCTTTTTAATGCCAACCGTGACAATAACCTCCTGGCCTGTCACTGAATCGCAAAAGCAGCTGTTGCACGCTTTCAGTTTAACGTTATAGGTTCCACAGGCAGGGTAAACATGCATCGGCGAAAACCACGCGGAGGTCTGCCCGTCGCCGAAGTCCCATAGCCAGCTGCCTGCGCCGGTGCTCTGGTTTTGGGTAAAAAGGGTATCGGTTGATACGGTTGCCGAAAAGGCTGCATGGGGAAGATCGTTGTTGAGATTCCATTGCGCGGCATAGCCGAAGGTGACTGAATCGGCAGCCTGCTGAAGAAGGGTGGCAGTGTCGGGGGCGAGTCCAGCAAGAAAAGGGTTGCCATGACTGGCTTTGCCGAAAATCACATCATAAAAGACGCAGGCAGCCAGGTAGGATCCCTTCAGGTTCGGATGGGAATCATCGGCGTCGTGCAGCACCATCCCGGTACTGTTGATGACCAGCCGCCAGCTTTCGCCCACCGGCGCTATCCATGCTGAAAGAGAATCGGCATCCATCCTGTAGGCCCTTGTCAGCGAATCCTGCATCTGGTTGAAACCTGTGAAATTCTGACTGCAGTAATTGGGAACGAAACATTGAATTCCTCCGAACCTCCTTCCCCAGGTAAGATACAGCAGCACCCTGCTGCAGGGATTGGCTGATTTAACAGAATCATACAGGATCCCGGAAGCGGGGATCATGCAGCTGTCGCGAAGGATGGGGATTGCCGGTGTCTGACTTTGCTCCTGCAGGATGACGAAGTCCCAGCCCGGCTGGGCTATCCTGCCCAGGCTGGTGGTATCGGCCGCATGGGCGGTGGGGCGCCAGCCAAGGGTATATCCGCCGGGAGTGTAACTGTCGAAATAAAGCGAATCACCGGAATAATGCGCCAGCGCTGCCACAAGGGCAGGCAGGTTATTTACGGAAGTGTAACTGTTTCCCAGGAACAGTGCCTTGCGCCGCAAAGGTTGTGCAGAGAGGTTTCCACATGCCATAAATAGCAGGAGAAAGATCAATCCACTGGTTATCAGTATGCGACGCCAGAACCGGAAACAAACAATCACATTATTGTTTTTATCAGGTAATAGTTTTTCTTCCCTTTCTGAACCAGGATATATTTCCCGTTTAAAAGGGCGTTGGTGTCAATCAGGTCGGATTCCCCGGCCTTAACCTTATTAACCTGAACGCCACCCTCCTTCAACATCCGGCGGGCTTCGCCTTTGGAGGGGAAAACATTGGTCTTTTCAGTCAGGAAATCCACGATGTTCAGCGATTCCACGACATCCGCCATGTCAATCTCACTCTGGGGAACCCCTTCGAAAACCGATAGCAGCGTATCTTCCGACAATTTCATCAGGCTTTCAGCAGTTCCTTTGCCGAAAAGGATCTCGGAGGCTTCGACAGCCGACTGCAGATCCTCTTCCGAATGGACCCGGATAGTGATTTCAGTGGCCAGCGCCTTTTGCAGGATCCGCAGATGCGGAGCCTCGTTATGGCGGATCTGAAGATCTTCAATTTCCTCCTTTGAAAGCAGGGTGAATTTCTTGATGTACTCCGATGCATCAGTATCACTGGCATTCAGCCAGAACTGGTAAAATTTATAGGGGGATGTCTTCTTTGGATCAAGCCATACGTTTCCCGATTCGGTCTTTCCGAATTTTCCGCCATCGGCCTTGGTAATCAGCGGACAGGTCAGGGCGAAGGCATCGCCGCCATGTTTTCGGCGGATCAGCTCGGTGCCGGTAAGTATGTTGCCCCACTGATCGGAGCCGCCCATCTGCAGTTTCACGCCTTTATGTTCAAAGAGCCAGCAGTAATCATATCCCTGTACCAGCTGGTAGCTGAATTCGGTAAAGGATATCCCGCTCCCTGAATCCATCCGTTTTTTCACCGAATCTTTTGCCATCATGTAGTTCACAGTGATGTGCTTGCCTACTTCGCGCAGAAAATGGAGAAAGTTGAAATCCTTAGTCCAGTCGTAGTTGTTGACCATCTCGGCTGAGTTGGCCCCGCAATTAAAATCGAGGAATTTTTCCAGTTGTTTCTGGATACACGACTGGTTGTAACGCAGGGTGGTTTCATCCAGCAGGTTTCGTTCTTCCGATTTACCGGAGGGATCGCCGATCATGCCGGTAGCGCCTCCCACCAGGGCAAATGGCTTGTGACCGGCCCGTTGCAGATGAACAAGCATCATGATGGAGGCAAGGTTCCCGATATGCAGTGAATCACTCGTGGGATCATATCCGATATAGGCAGGGGTCACCTCCTTGAGCAATTGTTCCTCCGTACCCGGGGTCAGGTCATGGATCATCCCGCGCCAGCGCAACTCTTCAATGAAATTCATTTTTCAGTTTTTTGCAAAAGTATGAAAAATGATCGGTATTCCACCCAGGGCGGGGAGCCGGCTCATGAAGGGTCAGCTCCTCTTTTTCGCAGCGATAAAATAAACAATGATCGGAATAAAGACCAGGCTGAGGGTTAACGGGAGAAACCATATCCCCAAGCCCTTTGAAGCATCGCGGGCAACGATGATCGTGGAATAGCTGATATAACAGAAGATCCAGATGATGGTCGTTTTCAGCATCCGGACGAGCCGTGTTGCATAGGTGTACTGGTGCAGGGCGTTGGCAGGGGTGATCTTCACGGGTAGGTTGAAAATATGGGGTACAAGATTAATCAGGGTTAACAGGACATAGATGAAAAGTGCAACCCCGGGAAGGATCAGGAAGGAAAATTTGTCGCCATAATCGTCGGCTTTGCCGGCCTCATTGAAATGGGTCGGGATCCGTTCGGGAAGGTGCGGGAAATTATACAGGACATATCCTGCAAAGAACATCAACCCTAAAAGCGCGACAGCTTCTATAAGCCAGTCAACCGGCGCCATTTCGGGCCTTGAAACAGGACGGTTTTCGTCGATCCTGTTTTTCCTGAATAATCCAAAAGTTCCTCCGTTAAAAATCATACCCTGTTATTTTTATTAAAGATTTCCGGCTTTGATGTGGTTGGCTAATCGATATATCAGGCTGTCACTTTACCTGCTGCACAAATGTAACAATTTCATCCGTAAAGGTAGTGTCCAGCGGCAGTTCTGCGTTGGTGTAAACTGTTTTTACCTGTTCCGTTTTATCCCTTGTATCGGTATCCTTCAGCACATGGTTCATGTGGCTGATAAGTTTCATTTTTGCGGCCGGATTGGCGTGTGCCAGCAGTCTGGCATCTCCGGCTGACACCTGGATATCCATCTCTCCCTGCAGGATCAGGATTGGTATCGTGAGTTTTTTAATCTCCGCCTGCGGATCATACCTGAACCATGAGATCAGGTAGGGTTGTATGCTTGACCTGAAAATGCTGTTCATGGATTCGGGAACAGCGGCAAGGGTGTCGCCCTTTTTCAGCGTTTCCAGCATCTGGATGATCTGTTCGTTGATCTCCTTTGGCAGGGAGGAAAATTGCTCCCTGAGGATCTGGTCGGCCGGGTGGCCAGAGCCTGCCATGGAGATATAACCCTTCGCCCCTGAGTTGGCGCAGGCAATCATCCCCAGCAGCGAACCTTCACTGTGCCCGGCAACGATGATCGCTGAAAACCGCTTGTCCTGTGATAGCAGGCTGATCCATCCCCGGGCATCCGAAACATAATCTTCAAACCGCAGATCATGCTCCTTTTTCCCGGCAGCCGCACTGGCAGCGATCCCCCGTTTATCGTAACGAACCGAGGCAATCCCCTTTTTTCTTAGTTCTTCTGCCAGCAATTTGTAACAATTGCTGCTGTTTTTCAACGCAGGGGGGGAATTTCCATCACGGTCGGTCGGGCCCGACCCTGCAATGATGAGAACCAGCGGAACCTGTTGCGGGGAGTCGGGCATGGTAAGCGTTCCTTTGATTTCACCGGTGGCAGTATTCAGGATGATCCCGGTTTCGTGCCGATTTACGGGAGTATTAAGGATCTCCTTCTGATGCCTGGTTAAAATCAGCGGCAACTGGTTCTTTCCCTGGATCCAGTTGCCATCGATTGAATCCATATTGGTGGTGAAGTTACCCCTGTAAGTGATTCCCATGGAGGGAGCGGTGAGGGTCAGCTCCCTGCCATTCAGGGTTGTTTCATCCATTTTCAGATCCCATGCATTCTGATCGGGACTGTCGAAGGTGGAGGCAAGTTTTCCCTCGGTTTTCCTGATATGGAATACAATCCTGAGGGTCACTCCCCTGACGGACAAGGCCCCTGCCCAGTCGCCGGTGATATCCTGGGAATAGACTCCTGAAACTGCCGCAAACAGGAAAGACAATAGGAGAATTGTTTTCATTTCAAGGTTGATTTAATTAGGATAAATATTTTGCTGGTTTTGTAAGAATCATGTTTCCGTCATCAATGTGTTGAAATTAACCACAATGGACACAATGATTTACACAATGTTCACAATGGGAATCTTTGCCTTCATTATGATTTAAACAGGAACCTGTTTTTGAGCTTCAACCTGCTGTTCATTTGATCGGATAAACGGATGGTTGTGCTTCTGTCACTGGAGCTGTAATCCTTCGTCAAGACGGTGCAGGATTTATTATTCAGGATCACCGGTGGTATCCGGTTTTTTACTCCGGCCGCCGGGTTTGCGTTTTGAATCCCGCAGCGCTTTTTCAATGAGCCATTCCAACTGCCCGTTCACCGAGCGGAATTCGTCCTCAGCCCATTTTTCAAGCGCATCGTATACCTCCTGGTTCAACCGGAGCATAAATACCTTCTTGCCTGCCATTTGCTCCCCTTTTTTAGGTCAATTGTGGTTTCATCAGTCTGTCCATCGCCGATTTAAGGGCATCGGGCCGCTGGGTGCCGAACAGGATCTTCTTCCCGCTCTTCAGTTCAAGCTGTAACCCTGTATTCCCTTTTACATTGTAGGCAACACCATTTCTAAATCCACCCTGTCTGATGCCCCATCCCCCGTATTCCCTTACCGGACTGTATTCCCTGATCCTGTATTCCCCGATCTCCCCCGGGGAGATCAGCCTGCATTTGCCGATCATCGGTGGAAAACGGTATTGCAGCCCCTTTTCCGAAATTTCAAGGATCAACCGGAGGGAAAATAAAAGCCATGTCAATCCAGTCATGATCAGGAAAAGGGATCCTGCAACCACCACCTGTCCCGTGTCGGAGGCGGGATGATTTCCCCAGGGTTTCCCCAGGACCAGTTGCCTGTATATTCCTATACCGAAGATGGTCACCAGGGGTACCCAGGTCATCAGGATGATCACTTTGAACCAGAGCTGGTCAAACTTTTGCTCCTCTTGGTAATAGGCCCGTTCCATGGTTTATTGGTGTAATGTACCGGTATTCACTACGGGTGTGGTATCCTTGTCGGAACACAGAACCACCATCAGGTTGCTGATCATGGCGGCTTTTTTGTCCTCATCCAGTTCGATCACATTTTTCTTGCTGAGCTGGTCAAGCGCCAGTTCGACCATGCTTACCGCACCCTCCACGATCTTGGTACGGGCGGCAACAACGGCTGTTGCCTGCTGTCGGCGCAACATCGCCCCGGCAATTTCCGAAGCATAAGCCAGGTAGCTGATTCTGGCTTCGAGTACCTCAATACCCGCCATCGTCAGGCGTTCGGCAAGCTCCCGCTCGAGGGCAAGGTGTACTTCTTCGCCCCCGGCACGCAGGGTGATCTCCTTCTGCTCGTCGTCAAAATTGTCGTAGGCGTAATGACCTGCCAGCTTGCGGGTAGCCGATTCGCTCTGGATATCGACAAAATGAATATAATCATCCACTTCAAAGGCAGCCTTAAAGGTGTCCTTTACACGCCACACCAGCACGCACCCGATCATGATCGGGTTCCCCAGCTTATCGTTAACCTTGATAGGTTCGCGGTTCAGGTTGCGCGCACGCAGGGAGATCTTCTTTTTCACATACAGCGGGTTGATCCAGAAGAAGCCGTTTGATTTGATGGTTCCCTTGTATTCGCCGAATAATACCAGCACCGACGATTCGTTGGGGTTGACCACCATCAGCCCGATTCCGGAGAAGATTGCCGCACCGATACATAACATTGAAAATACAATGCCCGGGATATATTGATTGTAAAATATAAGCCCGCAAATTCCAAGGGCTAAAAATACCACAGTCATCAGTGCTCCTGTGTATCCCGATGAGGTTGAACTTACTTTTTCGTTTTCCATTTTTGTTTGGTTTATATAATATCAATATGATATTAGAATGATTTTGCAATAATACTAAAAATCAAAGGGCAAAGTCAAGTAAAAGCGAAAAAATATCTTTTACATCCCAAGCTGGTTCATGATGAATTCGAAGTCGACCATGACATTGTCGATCCGTTGTTTGGTAGCCTGACCGGATCCGTGGCCAACGTTATAATCGATATACAGCATGACAGGGTTGATTTGTCCGGGGTTATTCTGGAGGGCTGCCGTAAATTTTTTCGCATGCAGCGGGTCGACACGGCTGTCGTTGGCGCCTGCCCTTACCAGCATGGTAGGAAGGTTGATACCCTGGCGGATATGCTGGTAGGGAGAATAAGTCAGCAGGTTCCTGAAGTCGGCTTCATTGTCGGAAGATCCGTATTCGGGGATCCAGTAACGGGCGATCAGGAACCTGTGAAAGCGGATCATATCGAGCAGGGGTACGGCACACAGGACTGCCTTGAACAGGTCGGGACGCTGGGTAGCGATGGCGCCCATCAGCAATCCCCCGTTGCTGCCGCCCTCAGCGACGATCTTCCGGGTATTGGTATATTTTTCGCGGATGAGCCATTCGGCGCAGGCGTTGAAGTCGTCGAAACAGTTTTGTTTTTTGAGCAGCATCCCGTTTTTATGCCATTTCTCGCCGTATTCATCCCCGCCGCGGATGCCGGGTTCAACCACGACGCCGCCGCGGTTGATAAAGGGGGCCCAGTAGCCGTAATACCCGGGTGAAATCCCGATATTGAATCCGCCGTATGCAGTAAGCAGAACGGGGTTGCTGCCGTCGAGTTTGAGGTCCTTGCGGTGTACCACCAGGCACGGGATGCGGGTGCTGTCTTTGGAATAATAAAATTTAATCTCCCCTGTGATGTTGCTCATGTCGACGGGAATTGTCCGGTAATAATATAACCTCCATTTGAAATCGGAAGGAGAGGCTACATACATTTTCCCGGGGGAGGTAAAGGTACTCAGGTAGATATAGACAGAATCCTCCTCGCGGTCAAAACTGACATAATCGACATTCCCGATTTCGGGCAATCCGATCGGACTGATCAGTTTCCCGTTGGCATCGCGCAGGGTAAGCCTGCTTTGAATATCTTTTTTATCCTGCACGATCAGCCTGCCATCCTTCAGGACCTCCACATTCTGGATCACTGTTTCGTCTTCAGGAATCAGCACTTTCCAGTCCTTATAATCGGGTTTATCTTTGGAGGCAACCATAAACCGGAAGTTGGGGGCATGGTCGTTGGTCAGCACATACATTTTGTCGCCGATGGCCCAGGGATAGGCATGGAATTCCTTGCTGTCATAAATGGTAGTACCTTGTTCGACTGTTCCCGTTTTCCTGATTTTACAAACATTCGAATTAAAGTTGCTCTCTCCTGAAAAGGTCACATCGCTGTAACGGTTGTCATAGATATAGTAGGAGTTCTGGGCATCTTTGGTGGTCCCGATAAATTCCGCCTTATCGGCAGGGTCGCCGACTTTCCAGAGGTAACTCTTCAGGGGAAGTTGCTTATCGACATCCGACTGGCTTCGTAAGGTGAAATAGGCGTGCTGCTGGTCCCTGGTCCACTGGTATCCGAAGGTATTTTCCAGCGGGGGATAGAGGATCCTGCCGGTACGGGTTTCAATGATATAGGTCGTTGAGATCTCTGCGCCGCTCTTCTGCACACTGATGGCTGCACGCTCCCCGTCGTAGGTATACTCAACCGAGGTGGTCGATGTTTTCCCCGTAGTATCGAGTTTTACAGGATCCCAGATCTGCACCTTTTTCCCGTCGAGGATCGTAAAAAGGGAGGATTGTTTGTCGCCCTTTCTTTTAATCGTCTGAAACACCCGTTTCCCCTCTTTGCTCAGCGGTCCCTCGAAATCCATGTCAATGTAAGCTGCAACTTCATCGCGTAACCCGGGATGGTCCTTCTGGGTGGCATGCATATACTGCACGGTGTAATCATGCTGGGCTTTTGTCCAGGCCACAACGCCGGGATCTGTCTTGTCTTCAAGCCAGCGGTAATTATCGGTAAGCAGAACCCCGTGAAGGGTATCGACAACAGGTTTTTTTTCTGTTGGAGGCGGGTTAAAGGGAACCTGGGCAAACCCGAAAAGCGGCAGCCCTCCGATCAGCAGGAATAGGATGTTTTTCATAAGGGAAAGGGTTAAAAGGTGGAACATGTTGCCGGGAAAGGGTATTTGGGTCCATCCCAAAAGCCGGCAAGGAGATGCTATCTTTGTTTTATCAAAGATAATATCTCCTTGCCATTTCTGATAAAAAATTCGTTATCAGGATGAAAAATCCTGATCAACCCTATAATTTAACCGCCCTTAGCACCTGTTGTCCGGCAGACCATGAAACCCGTACAAAGTAGAGTCCTGCAGGCAGGGCGCTGAAGTCGTCGAGTCTCACGCTCATTGTACCGCTCATTTTAATTGTAAATGAATGAATCACCCGGTCTGTTAACGAAAGGATGTCAACCTGCAGGTTTTCAGCTGTGTTCAGGTTGCTCCTCAGCCAGGTAACGGATGAAAAGGGAACGGGGGAGAGGGAGAAGGTCTCCGGGTTCCTTGAAAGTGCCGGATTCACGCCGAGCAGCAGGTGCGCATTATACATGTTGGGAATGCCAAAGCCCAGCAGGCTGTCGGGAGATGTTGCCTGTGAAGCGGTGCTTCTGACGGCATTCCTGAGTTGTTCTGTCGTAAAGGATGGCGCCGATTGCCACAGGCAGGCCATGGCGCCTGCCATGATCGGCGAGGCAAAAGAGGTCCCGTAACCGTTGAAGGCAATGCCGCCACCCTGGCCCACAATTGCGGCCCCCGAGCCTTCGGCTGAAACGTCGGGTTTGATCCTGCCATCGGCTGTCGGACCTGTTGAGCTGAAGGAGGCATAAATGCCCTGGGCGTCAACGGCGCCGATCGAAAATACACTGTCATTATCGGCAGGAACGCCGACATATTGCCATGAACTTCCACCGCTGTTTCCGGCTGCATTGACAACCAGGATGCCTCGTTTGGCAGCCAGACCGCCTGCCCGGCTGCATGGGGTGGTGTTACCGTTAAGGTCAGCCCAGGTATGGTTGTAGGCCGGGTTGTCGAAGGTTGTATAACCCAGTGATGAGTTGATGACGTCGGCGCCGACACTGTCGGCAAACTCTGCTCCGGCTGCCCAGTTGTACTCCTCGGCCAGTACTTCGATATTGGCATCTTCGGTTCGTAGGAGCCAGAAGGTGGCCTTGGGTGCCGTGCCGACCATCTGTCCGGGTACATTTGCCCCCATGCACGAAAGAACGCTGGTGCCGTGTGAATTCATAAAATCGCCGAAGACATTGTTCCCGGGGACTTCAAAATCGCGGGTGCCCAGGATCTGGTTGTTATGCCACAGGCTGTCGAAGGCTGCAATCTGGTCAACATGATACCATCCTGCATCCAGCTGGGCAATCATTATGCCTGCACCTGTAAAACCCATATTATGCAGGGCATCCAATGCAATCATATGAGTTTGGTTAAAGGCCATGCCGTAATTCAGACTGGAAGGTGCGCTGGCGACCACCGGATTTGCGGCAGAGGAGACCTTCCAGGGAAGAATCCGTGTGCTTTCCATCATTCCGGGTTCACCGCCGGAATGGACCGGGTTTTTTTTAGAAACCTGGTCAATATGATCGACAAACGGAAGGGCTGCTATTGTCGACAAAACGCTTGCACTGGTGGTGGCAACCACTACTGCATTGAACCATTTCAGTGAATAGTATACCGTGGCGCCGGTTGCCGCGATTTGCGTTACATAAGAAGGGGTTACCGGGAGGTCTTTCTGGTCAAGCGTAATTCCGCTATGCGTCCTGCGGTCAAGCGAACGCTGGGTTAAAAAGGCCAGGGGATTGGAAAGCGAATAGGGATTGTTATTTTTATCCTTTAAAAAAACCACGTGTTTTTCAACTCCCTGGGCAAAAACGGCCAGGGAAAACAGGATGAAGGATGCGAGGGTAATGAATTGTTTCATGGTAAATTATTGTTTATAAGTTGAACTCCATTTGCAAATGTACATGTTATTTCCTTTTCAACCTTCAGGATGAAAAAGAGAGGAAAAATTCAAAACGGATCAGGGTTTTGTCCCCATGTTCAGGATGAATTCCCCTCCGGCAACAAGATCGGCATGTTCAAGAAATGGCTTGTCGAGCGGCTTTCCGTTGAGGGTCATGGAGCGGATATAGAAATTCTTCTCCGTGAGCCCCCTGGCCCGGATGACAAACTTTTTACCGCCGGGCAGATCAATGGTGGCGGAGGTCATCCCCGGCGTCCCGATGGCATACTGGGTGGTTCCCGGGCAGACCGGATAAAATCCAAGGACACTGAAAATGTACCAGGCGCTCATCTGTCCGCAATCATCATTGCCGCAGAGGCCGTCGGGTTTATTGCGGTACATCGATTTAACGATGTCATGGATATGTTCCTGGGTTTTCCAGGGGCAGCTGGTCCAGTCGTAGAGATAAGCGATATGGTGGCTGGGTTCGTTGCCGTGGACATAGTTCCCGATGAGGCCGGCTCTTGTAACATCTTCGGTCTCATTGAAATATTTGTCGTCGAGATACATGGTAAACAGCGAGTCCAGCCGGCGGATAAAGGGTTTCTCGCCACCCATCATCCCGATATAATAGGTAACATCATGGGGAACATAAAGCGAATAGTTCCATGAATTTCCTTCAATAAAACCCTGTCCGACAGTGCGTAGCGGATCGAAGGGGGTTTTCCAGCTGCCGTCGGCCTTTTTCGCCCTGATAAAACCTGTTGAGCGGTCAAAGAGATGCCGGTAATTGAGCGAACGTTCCCTGAACTCGGGCAGTTTGTCTTCGGCAACCTGTTTTAACTGATCTGATGCATCTTTTGAACCGATGATCGACAGGGCAAATTGTGAAATGGTATAATCGTCGTAGGCATATTCCAGCGTAATGGAGGCTGAACTGGCCGATTTTTCGTCGGTGACAAATCCATATTTCAGATAATCGCCCATCCCTTCGTAATAACCGTTGGTTGCGGTTGAAACGCAGGCCTGTAAAGCTTTATCGGCATCAAATCCCCTGATTCCCTTGACATAGGCGTCGGCGATAACGGCAACACTGTGGTAACCGATCATGCACCAGTTTTCGTTGCCGTGATGCGACCAGACGGGCAGCATATGTTCGGGACTTTGCTCAAAGTGGGCCAGCATGGAATTGACCATGTCGGCGGTTCTTCCGGGATAAAGCAGGGCAAGCAGCGGGTGTTCGGCACGGTGGGTATCCC
>CAIYQH010000017.1 GCA_903928285.1 uncultured Bacteroidales bacterium | reverse complement strand
TTTCAAAAACAGAAATTAAACCACAATGACACCATGAAAGCACTATGCATGCAAAGAAGCTAATGGTGATCTTTGTGTAAATCATCATGAACATAGTGGTCAGATTAAAACGACTGATCCCGCCGACGGGATTGTGACGACGACCCTTAATATAATAAGCAAAATAACCGGAATGATCCTCACAGGCTCAGCTATTGCACCTGCGAAAATCTATCGCGGAACCGGGAACATTGTATGGGTATAGTTATATCCGACATCAAATATTTCCTGGATCTTTTTAAGATCGAAAAGCCCGTATCCTGCGAGTTCCCTTGGCTCGATAAATAATGAGCAACCCTCGGCTGACCTGTATACCTTTTCCCTGAAACTTAAGTGAATGGCCCTGTCAAGAACATCAAAAACGCTCTCTCCGGAGTTAAATGGTTTTACAGGATTCACGTGAATACACACGATATCCTGCTTATGATTACTGAAAGGTTCTATTGGCAGGTTGTTAGATAGTCCGCCGTCAACGAAAGGGATACCCCTGATGACCACAGGAGGGAATAGCACGGGGATGGAACTGGAAGCAATGATGACCTCTATGATATTTCCGTGGTTGAAGATATGCTGGCTGCCATCCGCAAAACTGGTTGCAGTTGCAAAAAAGGGGATGGGAAGTTCTTCGAACTTCTTATAGCGCAAATTATCCTGCAGGAATATCCTGATATTTTTCATGGACATCAGCCCCATATTAAAGCCGTTCCAGGAGAGCATGCTTAACTTTAATTTTTCAATGAAGAGTTCCTTTATCTCATCAGGTGAAAAGCCATTGGCTAAAAACGCCCCGGCGATGGCGCCTGAACTGGTCCCCGATATTCCGGAAGGAGTAATTCCATGTTCCTGCAGCGCTTTAACAACCCCCAGATGGGCGAATCCCCGACAGCCTCCACCCGACAACACAAAGATTTTTTTTTCCATGACCTGCCTGTTACCTCGTTCCTGATTCATTGCTTCATGATGCCATCCCGCCTCCGTCTATGATGAGCCGGACCCCATTGCAACTGCGGCACATTCCCATTCGGTAGTTTCAACATTTACAAAGGTTCATCTTTTCACAACCATAACCCTTACACAATTTGCGGAAAGAGTTATATGATTCACACATTTTCAGGTCTCCTGGCACTTTGCAGACTTGCATAATCATGGCAGGCCTGACTTTGACCGGAGCAACCTGTTTCTTCCGGAAATGTGTGAATCCTGCAACTTTTCCCTTAAGTTATGTAACACTTCCGGCAATTATTACCTGCATTTTTGTTGCTTAATATAAGTCAGCTTGATTCAGGAAAATAAGGGCGGGTTAACCTGAATAAATAACCGATATCAATATTCAATACAATAACAAAAAACCAAGAACATGAACCAGGTAATCCTGTTAAAGCAAAGACCTGTCGGCAAGCCGACCTTAAACGACTTCACCTTTACCAATGCTGCTATTCCTGTCCCTCCCGACGGTAATGTCCTGTTAAAGACCCTGTTTGTTTCCGTTGATCCCTATTTACGCGGGAGAATGAACAACTCCAGATCGTATATTCCCTCCTTTGAAACAGGCAAACCCATCCAATCGGGCATCATTGCCCGGGTGATCGACTCCAAGCATGAGGGCCTGAAGAAAGGGGATGTCGTTTCGGGCATGCTGGAATGGAAAGAATACCAGGTATCCGATGGTAAAGGTTTGGTGAAGGTCGACGAAAAAGTTTCGCCGTTATCAACCTACCTTGGGATACTCGGTATGACCGGCATGACTGCTTACCTGGGCTTAACTGAAATTGGAATGCCGAAGGCAGGCGAGACAATTGTGGTATCAGGGGCGGCAGGTGCCGTTGGAACCATTGTGGGCCAGATCGGCAAGATTATGGGATGCACGGTGGTTGGCATAACGGGTACAGATGAAAAGGCTGAACAACTCAGGTTAAAATTCAAATTCGACAAGGCAATCAATTATAAAACTTCGCCTGACCTGAAGGAGGCTATCCGTGTTGCCTGCCCCGCCGGGGTGGATATCTACTTTGACAACGTTGGCGGCGAAATCTCCGACGCTGTGCTGGCAAATATCAACAAATTTGCCAGGCTGCCCGTTTGCGGGGCCATCTCACTCTACAACGCAACTGAAACACCTCTGGGCCCCCGCCTTCAGCCCATCCTGTTAACCAAAAGCGCTACCATGAGAGGGTTTATTGTGGGTGATTTTTCAGCAAAATTCCCCACCGTAATTAAACAACTGGCTGAATGGCTCAAGGAGGGGAAACTGACCTATTCGGAAACCGTCGTCGAAGGCTTTGAAAATATTCCACAGGCATTTATCGACCTTTTTGACGGAAAAAATGAGGGTAAAATGATCGTTAAAATCTAAAAAACAGGATAACAGAAAACAATAATCAACCCTGAGAATATCATGCCCATTAAAACTATAAATCAATTTACAAACAAGGTTGTCAGATCATTTGACGAAATGACGGACATTGCGGTTTATGATGCCTTGAGCCAGGCTCAGGGAGCCTTTAACAGCTGGAAACAAACCACCTTTACACAGCGTGCCGGGCTGATGCACAAAGTAGCTGCGCTGATGCGCAGTAAAAAAGAATCCCTGGCAAAAATCGTCACCCTTAAATTGGGTAAGCTGATCTCACAGGCCGAAACAGAGATTGATTTAATCGCCAATATCATTTACCACTATGCCGACAATGGCGAACAATTCCTTGCCGACGTAGTACTGAATCCCGAATACGGCATTGCCATTGAAGATTTGTTCTCAGCAGCGGGCGCGCCAAAGGGTCTTTTTACCAGCCTGTTGATTTCAGGAAGAAGGGCGTCGGCATTGGTGTCGGATATGCGGATCAAAGACGTCTCACTTACAGGGAGCGAGGCGGCGGCAGTATTACTGGCCGACCAGGTGATGTGCCCGGTAAATGAAGGAACCAGGGTGCTGTCGGGCGGAGAACGATTAGACCGTCCGGGTGCATTTATGACCCCAACCATCCGACATGGACCCGGGCCGATCTACCCTTTGGCGGCACCAAACGTTCGGGGTATGGCAGGGAACTGTCGGAACCTGGGATTAAAGAGTTTAGCAATAAAAAATAAATCCGTGTCAGCGGGCTCAATGATCCATTTTGACAGGAATCATTGATTTTGCAAGGAATTTCACAACACAACTGCAGCTAAGGGATGAAGGAACTACATAACAAAAACACCAATCTGGTCAAAGACATCATCATAGGAATGTCGGATGGCCTAACGGTTCCTTTCGCCCTGACTGCAGGATTAAGCGGTGTTCTGAACACAAATCACCTTATCATCGTGTCCGGGCTGGCTGAAATCACGGCCGGCTGCATTTCGATGGGACTTGGCGGTTTCCTGGCAGGGCAGTCGGAGGTGGAACATTACGATTCGGAATTAAAACGGGAGTATCAAGAAGTTGAGACAGTCCCACTGGTTGAATTAAAAGAGGTGGAGGATATCTTTACGAAATTGGGGGTGGAAGCGGATCTAAGCAAACAGGTTGCATTGCAGGTAAGCAGGAACAAGAATCACTGGGTTGACCTGATGATGAAGCTTGAATTAATGATGGAGAAGCCCGAAAAAAACAGGGCTGCCATCAGCGCCGGCACCATTGCCGGCGCCTATCTGGTTGGCGGATTCATCCCCTTGTTTCCTTACCTGATCACCAAAACCAGTACATCAGGTTTTTATGTTTCGTGCATCGTTACCGTAATCGCATTAGTCTTTTTCGGATATTTCAAGAGTAAAATGACCGAACGGCCATTGTTAAAAGGGACCATCAAGGTGGCAGCGACCGGGATCATTGCGGCAGCGGCAGCTTTTCTCCTGGCAAAAGCCGTAAGTTGATCATTATTCATCATTGTGAAAAAAATAAACAATTCCATGACAACAAAACACCAGAAGCTCTTTGAACCCATCAAGGTGGGAAAATTAACACTGAAAAACCGCATCTCCATGGCCCCGCTGGGCATGGTGGCAATGGCCGATCCCTGCGGGGGATTTTCCGAAAATGCTCAGGAATATTATATCGAACGTGCAAAAGGAGGCACCGGGCTTATCATCACAGGCATCACCAATGTTAATTACAATGAGATGCCGTCGCTCCTGATGCCTTGTGCCAACTATAATCCACTGATGTTCGCCAAATCATGCGCCCCCATGAATGAGCAGATCCATGCCTTTGATACCAGGATCTTCCTCCAGCTGACCGGGGGATTTGGCAGGGCCGCCATTCCGCAATTAATGACAAGGGCCATTGCTCCTTCCGACCAGGAAAACAGGTGGGACCCATCAATTCATCACCAGGCCATGACGGTGAAGGAGATAAAAGAATTGATCGCATCCTTTGTGGCGGCAGCCCTTGTCGCAAAGGAATCCAAATTTGACGGTATAGAGATCCATGCCGTGCATGAAGGCTACCTGCTTGACCAGTTTGCAATGGCCTTCTATAATAAACGAACCGATGAATACGGCGGCGATTTAAAAGGCCGTCTTAAAATAACCACCGATATCGTGAAGGGCATTAAAACCGCCTGTGGCGAAGATTTCCCCGTATCGCTCCGGTACAGTCTGAAAAGTTTCATAAAGGGGTTGAGAAAGGGGGCCCTGCCCGGTGAGAAGTTTGATGAAAAGGGCAAAGATATCGCCGAAGGCATCGAAGCCGCGAAGATCCTGGTCGATGCCGGTGTTGATATGCTCAACGTGGATGCCGGCACCTACGACGCCTGGTACTGGAATCATCCCCCCATGTATTTCGAAAAGGGAATGTACCGTGAGTTCGGAAAAATTTTGAAACAACATGTCGATGTGCCGGTCATCCTGGCCGGTAGGATGGATGATCCTGATATGGCATGCGAAGCCCTGGGAATTTCGTGCGATATTGTTGGATATGGCAGGCCGCTGCTCGCCGATCCCTTTTTGCCTGAAAAGATCAGGACGGGGAATCTGGAGGATATCCGACCCTGCCTCTCGTGCCACCAGGGCTGTCTCGACAGGCTGGCCCACGGGCTACCCCTTTCGTGTGCTGTAAACCCGGCCTGTGGCAGGGAAAAGACATTTGCGATCGTTCCGGCAACTGTAAAGAGGCATGTACTCATTATTGGCGGGGGCCTCGCCGGTATGGAGGCCGCCCGTGTATGCGCCATGCGCGGCCACAGGGTCACCCTTTGTGAAAAGAGCGACCGCCTTGGCGGCCACCTTATCACGGGAAGTGTGCCTGATTTCAAAAAAGATGACCGTGCACTACTCAGGTGGTACGAAGTTCAGTTGAACAAACTGCCTGTCGCCATCAGGCTCAGATGCACTGCGGACAAGGAGATGATTGAAAATTCCGGTGCGGAGGCAGTCATAATTGCCATGGGATCGGCCCCTGTGAAACTTGATCTTGGCGACAAAAACCACGTATGCACAGCCGATGAAATGCTGAGTGGGACGGAAACTTCCGGAGACAGCATCGTGATGGTGGGCGGTGGCCTGATAGGCTGCGAAACAGCCCTCTGGTTGCGGCAGCAGGGTAAAAATGTCACCATTGTAGAATCATCATCCGAAATTCTCGATGATGCTTTTGCAGCGCCACTGTCGAGTAGCAAGCTGTGGATGAATGCCCGTAGCTCAGGATTCGGCAGCAAGGGACTGGACACACCATATGTGGTCAAGTTTCACAACACTTTTAACGTCGCCGAGGCCAAACCTCTC
>CAIYQH010000016.1 GCA_903928285.1 uncultured Bacteroidales bacterium | reverse complement strand
TTCATCAAAGAAACGCCATTTCCCGATACGCAGATCCTCTTTATAAAAACCTTCGTAGCGTACTTTTCCGCTTTCGTAGTAGGTTGTGCGCTTGCCTTCTGATTTTCCCCTGACAAATAACCCTTCACTCCATACTTTTCCGTTTTGGTACCAGTAGATCCATTTACCATCCCGCTTTTTTTCCTTGTAGGTACCTTCCATCTGGGCCTGTTTGTTGGGATAGTAGGTGGTTTCCTTGACCAGCTGACGGTTTTCACCATTTCCGAGATATATACAAACCCGTTTGGGAGAACCATTGGAATATTTTTCTTCGACCACCTTGTTTTCATAGTGGCACGCCGACATGGAAAACATCAGAAAAAACAAGAGTAACAATTTTGAGTTCATCGACTGGTTATTTTGAAAATGTTATTCGCATTCCTTTACGGGTTTCGTCAAAAACACCCTGGCTGAAGACAAGGTTCCCGTTTACCCAGGTATGCGTAACCCGTGTTTTAAAGGTGACCCCCTCGAAAGGAGACCAGCCGCACTTGTAGAGGATGTTTTCCTTCTCCACAGTCCAGGGGGCATCGGGATCGAGCAGCACAAGGTCGGCGTAATAGCCCTTGCGGAGGAATCCGCGTTTTTCCACATGAAAGAGGATGGCCGGGTTGTGGCACATTTTTTCCACAATCTTCTCAACGGATATCTTGCCGAGCTGAGAAAACCCCATCATGGCAACGAGTGAATGTTGAACAAGGGGCCCCCCTGATGGGCAGGAAGTATAAGAATTCTCCTTTTCCCCCTTGAGATGGGGAGCATGATCCGTGGCCACAATGTCGATTGTATTATTGAGCAGACCTGCCATCAGGGCTTCACGGTCGGCTGAAGTTTTAACGGCCGGGTTCCATTTTATTCCAGCACCCAGTTCCGCATAGTCGCGGTCGTCGAACCAAAGGTGGTGAATACACACCTCCCCTGTTATTTTCTTCTCTGCCAACGGACATTTTTCAGTGAGCAGTGTTAACTCCCGGGTCGTTGACAGATGCAGCAAGTGAAGCCGGGCATTGTGCCGCAAGGCCAGGGCAACTGCCTTTTCGGAGGAGGTGTAGCACGCCTCTTCACTTCTGATCAGCGGATGGGCTGCCGCAGGAATATCTTCCCCATATTTCTCTGTAAATACCTTTGTATTTTCCCGGATGATCGATTCCTCTTCGGCATGCACGCATATGAGCAACGGGGAGCCGGCAAAAATGGCCTCAAGGGTTTCGGGATTGTCGACCAGCATATTCCCTGTTGAGGCGCCAAGAAACAGTTTCAGCCCGCAAACGGAGGCAGGATCAGCTTTTTTGATCTCGGCAAGATTATCATTGGTTGCACCAAGATAGAAGGAATAATTGGCAAGAGAGGACGACGCTGCCAATGCGAATTTTTCCTCCAGGATTGTGATGGAGGTGGCATTTGGCCTGGTGTTGGGCATCTCCATATAGGAGGTTACCCCTCCGGCAACAGCAGCCCTGCTCTCGGAATGAATATCTCCCTTACCGGTCAGCCCGGGTTCACGGAAATGGACATGATCGTCAATCACCCCGGGGAGCAGGAACTTCTCTTTGGCATCAATAACCACCGTGTTGGCATCCATGGTAAACCCGGAGGGGGCATTTCCGTGAAAAACCTCTCCGATCAGGCCGTTTTTGATATAAACCGCCCCCGGAAATCGCTCACTTTCATTAATAATGTGCGCATTGTGAATATAATACGAATTGGTCATTTCCTGAAAACTTAGGTTAAACGGGCATCCCGGATATCAATTTCCATATAGAGGCCATGAATCGAAACAGTTCCTTGATTTTATCCTCTATGACTATGGTGATTCATCGTCGGCGGCACATCCGGTGATTAACGTTCACAGGGAGATCAAACCGGGAGCAGGCCCCGGCTTCAGTTCTTGCGGGGTTTATAATCTCTGAACAGGCTTCTCCACCTGAGACTGAGGACACCCAGTACGGCTTCTTTAAAGATGCCTGTACTCATTTTCGATTCTCCCAGGGTTCTGTCAGTAAAGATAATCGGCACTTCGACAATATTGAACCCGAGTTTCCAGGCGGTGTATTTCATCTCAATCTGAAAGGCATAACCTGTAAACCGGACATTATCCAGGTCAATGGTTTCAAGCACTTTACGGATATAACATTTGAATCCGGCAGTAGTATCCATCACCTTCATACGGGTAATAAACCGTACATAGATCGAGGCAACATACGACATCAGTACCCTGCCCATCGGCCAGTTTACGACGTTAACACCGGTAATGTACCGGGAACCGATAACGAGGTCACCACCCTTGTTTCGGGCAGCATCATAAAGTCTCAGCAGATCCTCGGGATTGTGAGAAAAATCAGCATCCATTTCAAAAATGAAATCATAATCCCGTTTAAGCGCCCAGCGGAAACCATGGATATAGGCTGTTCCCAGACCCAACTTACCTTTGCGCTCTTCGATAAACAGTCGCCCGGCGAACTCGGTCATCAGGGTTTTAACAATGGTTGCCGTGCCATCCGGAGAGTTATCCTCTACAATTAACACATCCATTTCCTTGGGAAGGGAAAACACCTTACGTATGATACGCTCGATGTTATCTTTTTCATTGTAAGTAGGGATTATTACTAAACAATCTGACACAAACCGGTAGATTAAATGTGATTAGCTATTTTGTGATATAACGAAAAAGGGGACCCGGTATTGTACCAGGCCCCCGGATGTCGTTATTTTATAATCAGTTTTCTTCCCAGATCACCATCGCGGGTCTTCATTCTGACCAGGTAAAGTCCGGAAGGAATTTGCAGATTTTCCACCCGCACGGCGTTTACACCGGCTGTGGTTGTGGTCTCAGAGCGCCATACAACACGACCGTCAAACGCAAGCAGTTCAAAGGAAACGGGTTCCATCCCTTTAGCCGTAAAGCTAATGGTAAAATTACCGGATGCAGGATTCGGCGATAGATTAAAGCGTGAAACGAGCGAATTCTGGTCCTTGATACCTGTTCTGGGCTTGAAGGTAATCCTAACTGTATCCGATTGTGTTCCAACCGGGTTGATGGTAGTGACACGGCAAAAGATTTTCTTGGTGCCATAACCAACGCCTGAGGAGTCAACCTGGATGATCTGGGTCATCTCGCCGGTTGACCAAACATAGGTATTAAAAGTGCCGGCATCGAGGGTGACTGTATCACCGGCATAGACCGACTGGTCATTTCCAAGATCAAGAATGGGAACATTGTTCAAGGAAATCGCTTTATCAAACCTGTATTTAAAGTCCTGGAAAAACAGATTGCTGATCGTCGCATCATGGATAACGATTGAGTTCTCATCGTTGCTGACGTTGGCGGCATCGCTCCAGTTGTGGGAGCCGGTCCAGACCAACGGATCGGAGGCTGTTGCAGACTGGTCGATGATCATTACCTTGCTGTGAAGCAATCCCTGTTCGTGATATTCCCTGAAGTTTGTGCCCAGTGAAGCTTGCAGGGCTGCAACGACATTGGCATCGGAGGTTGCGCGGTTGGTAATGACGACTTTCGTGGTAACGCCAGCATTTTTCCTGGCAATGATTGCATCGCTGATAATGGCCCTGGTGATAAGCATGGTCCCGATTTCGAGGTCGGAACCGGCAGTGGCAATATGGTTTACGATTTGCTGGTTAACGCCGTCGCTGGGGCTGAAATAAACTTCGACCCGTCTGCCGCCGATTACGAATTCATGGGGCGTGTTATCTGCTTTAGCCGGTCCGAACTTGGCATTGGTGGCATTCGGCGTGGTGCTGGTGGAACCGAACATTTCGTTAAATTCAATAGTATAAGCCTTGGCAAGAGAGGCATCCTGGATGAACAATACATTGTTGGCATCTGTGTTGATATTCTGGTCGGTCCAGTTGCAGGAGCCCGTCCAAACGATCGGGTCGTTCTGGTTGGTGGAATGGCCGTCGATGACCATGAATTTATTGTGCATGATCCCGGTGGTAACCGGACGGGCAATTTTACCGATCCCGGCAACCAGTTCAGGAATAGCCGAATTGTTGGTACTGCCGTCGACTACCAGACGAACTGCAACACCCCTGGCAAAAGCAGCATTCAGGGCGGATGCGATATTGCTGATTCCTTCAACATTGAAATTGTACATGGCAATGTCGATCGATTGCTTGGCCTTGTTGATATAGGCAATGCAGGAATCATCGACAGCACGGTAGATCTGGACGGCCTTGGTCCCTGTTGAAACGGTGGTATCAACAGGCCTTGTAAAATAGGTCCGTATCCATCCTGCGGATGATGACTTCGTGATAAAATTTTTCAATCCGGAGAAGCCTGTATCGGAGGCTGCTACCGAAAACGCCTGGACGTAGATCAGGTCGGCAGGGTTGAGCCCCGGGATCACGATGGAATGGGTTGTTCCTGTTCCTGTTGCTGAAATATGGCCAAGCTCCAGAACGGGTGTACGACCGTAAAACAACTCGGTGGTACCGGCCATATTAGTATTCCAGCCAAAGGTAAGGGATGCACTGGTAATATTGGAAACGGTAAGCGGCGTTGTGAACACGATTGAACTCGTGCTGATGATATCGTTTTTGTCGCGCAGCAAAAACTGGTAGCCCGTACTTGGGTTTGTATAATCAAACTGGGAACAAATCCCGATAATGGTCACCTTGGAAGCAGGAATAATCTGACCCACCAGTCCGTTGGCGCCGGTCGATGCGGAATTGACACGCACCTGGCATGTTTCACCATTGGCTGTTACATTGTAGTTTGTATTCCCTGCAAAAACACCGCCGGCATTGGCAAAGGTCACATCCACCATTTTGATCACCATGCCTTCGTATTGTTCTTTCATTCCGGCAGGGGTAAGGGTTATGGGTGCAGGAACAGGTTTTGGGGCAATGGCATTAAATGAATTCACAGGGTTGATTTCCATCAATTGGTTGTAATTCGTGGTGACCCCAGTAAGCACGATTGAATCTCCTCTTGAAAGGCCGGAGATGGTGGAACTGTAAGCTGCAATACCGGCCGTTGCATCCTGGAAATAACGAATAACGCCCAACTCAGGGCCGTTGGTAACAATGCCATGAACTGTAATTGTTGAGCCTAACGGCATCGCCCTGGCTGCAGCGATGGTGGCCTGTGAGTACCCCTGGAGGCCCAGAATAACCAGGCAGAAGATTGATAATACTATTTTTTTCATTTTTTTATTTCAGGTTTATGTAATTGATTTTAAAGCAAGCTGGCTATATAAACAATTTAATAGCTGAGGGCAAGTGAAATATTGAAGGTACGGCCGATGCCATAATAAACTCCGGCTGAGGCAGCGTCAAAGTTGGTAGTTGTGGTGGAATAGGAGTCATTATTCTTTGCATCGGCAATATAGACCCTGTCAAAGAGGTTTGTCACCGTAGCACGAAGATCGATTTTGAAATTTTTAAAGTTAAATTTTTTCCCAGCATTCATCTCAACAAGGTAGTACATTGGCATCTTCCACGAATCCCTGGGATTACCATTTTTATCCAGGAAATTTTTCGTAAGGGAGGTAGGGTCCATCTGGGAATAGTTTTTATCAAACAGTGTGACATTGGCTGAAACATAGAGATATTTAATAATTTCCCAGCGCATGCTTTCCATAAATTTGAACTGGGCTGCATCTCCAACATGTACCCCTTTTGCATTATATACAAGGGATGTGATATGGTTGCCTGTCGGATCGTATACTTCTGCTGTTCCGCCTGATGTGAACCGCCAGTCGCCCCAGTCAAGTACCTGGTCCCACTGCAGGGAAGGTATCGGTTTGTAACCAAACTCGATTTCAACCCCCTTATGGAGTTCGTCAACCCCGTTGATGTTGTATTGAAACGAATCGCCTGATTTTGGATCGGTATACGTTAAAGGTGAATCCAGCGGCTTGTTGTTCCAATTGATCAGGTAGGTGTTTATATTCAGTGCTATCTTTTTGGTATTGAGACTGTAGCCAAGTTCAACAACCTGAACGACCTCATTTTTCGGATTCAGGATCTCCTGGTTGGCATTATTGAAAACATTGGCAAAACGTGGTGCTTTTGACAGATATCCCAGGTTCAGAAAGATATTGTTACGTTTGTCAATATTATAATTCAGTCCGCCTTTTGCAGTGTATCCAGGGAATACTTTCCATTTCGTCTGGGTGGCACGGGCTTCGGAAGATGTGTTGTTATAGGCTTTGGGGTTTACAATGAACAGGGTATCTTTATTCTTACCATTCTGTTTGACAACAAAAACCGTGTCGTTTGAGGTATATTTCGTATCATAGGAATGGTAGGTTACACTCTCGGATCCATTATAAAAGAAGATATCTCCAGAACCAACTGCCTGAGTGAAGGTCGTACCCGAAATTACGAGGTCTTTCTTTTTAAAATAATCGATTCTCTGGTAAGCCGATTCGGCCAATGTGAGATTGATAAACGAGGTCCAGTTACCTGTCTTAAACTCCAGTTGTGTGAAGATACCACCCCAGCGGACCAGTGCATCATTGTAATAATAGATTTTATCCCCTTTATAGAACTTGGTCTGGTAGGGGTTGATATTTTGGTTTGCATCATCCCTGACAAAATTGCCTCCAAGGAGGTCATAAACTTCGCCGTAATGCTGGCCTTTGTAGGTTCTAAGGTCAAGACCTCCTGAAAAACTCAGTTTTGAATTTATCTCCCAGTTGAAGGTCGAAAGCAAACCGTACCAGCGATGGTTATTGACACTGCTTCGGATGATTCCCTCCGACCTGTGCGTGGGATCGTTCATATTGCGGTCGTAGTAACTCTGGTAGTTAATAAGCCCGTCCGACTGGTTGAAATTGAAGGTCGATGTCCCGTAAGAACCTGAAGATGTGGAGGAGAAATTGGTCGTTCCCCCGCCATTACCAACCGAAACATAGAGGATATTTGACAAATAGAGTTTATCGTTTATTCTCCAGAAGTCGCGCAAACTGATCTGCGGTTTGAAAAAATAGTTCAGTGACTGGGACAGGTTTTCAGTTCTCCCGCTGTAAATCGGTTTGCCGGAAGTATCTTTTTGGGTCCACCTGTCAAGATGACCCCAGTTAGAGTTATAACGGATCCCATACTTGTCAAAGGTTGCTATCGACTTCTGGTATGCGCGCTGGGCATGCTCCTGGGGTGCGCCCATGGCAGAGAAGGTGATCGTATGCTTGCCCAGTCGTTTATCGACCCGGAGGTATCCAAACCACCCTTTTGTCCAGGTATTGTCAACCCATCCATTGCCCTGTTTATAGGAGCCGGCGAGCGTAATGCCCCAACCGTGTTTCAGCAGCCCGGAGGTCAGACCAACGGAAGTACGCAGGTATCCGTCGGAACCCACCTCCTGTTTGAGGGTACCGCCAAGGTTGGCATCAATCCCTTTGGTGATGATGTTCATCGTTCCGCCAACGGAGGGCAGTCCCAGTTTGGAGGCGCCCAGTCCGCGCTGTACCTGGATACTTCGCGTTACGGCATCGAGGCCAAACCAGTTGGACCAGTACACCCAGCCATTTTCCATATCATTCACCGGGATCCCGTCGATCATCACGGCAAGGTTGCGCTGGCTGAAACCGCGGATGTTGATACGTGCATCGCCGTCGCCGCCACCCTGCTGGGTTGCATATACGCCGGGGGTTTTGTTCAAAATCATCGGGATATCCCGGGAGGCAAGCTCCTCCTGGAGTTTAATAGGCTGTACGGTTGAAAAGGCCACGGGAGTTTCACGGGTCTTGGCAACGTCGGCAACCACCTCCACCTCGGTAAGGGTAGGTGTTTTCAGTTGAAAATTCTGGGTCAGATCCGTTCCCTTTACCTCAATATCAACTTCCTGAGGAAGATAGCCCACATAGGATACCCTCAGATGATAGTTGCCTGGTTCAATTTTAATGAAATAACGGCCATCCATATCGGTGATCACACCCTTGCCCTCCTTAAACGAGATGGTAGCGCCAATAAGGGTTTCCCCTGAATTGGCATCGGTAACGACACCCCTGACCTGGTGGCCTTGTGCCATAAGAAACACGGGTAATAAAAAAGTAAGGAATAAAATGGTAAAGAATTTCGTCATAATTTCCGGGATTTTGGTGAAAAATCGAGACGAGGCAAGCCTCGTCTCGACCATTTCATGTATCAACAACAAGATAAAACAAGTGGTTCTGGCTGACCTCTGCTCTTATTGCAAAATGACTTTTTTCGTAACCGATTGGTTATTCAAAAAGTTCACCCTCACCATATAAATTCCTTCGGAGATATCAGACAAGGAAACTTTTACCACCTTCTGGTGCGAAGTCAACGGCTGGGAATAAATCGTTTTTCCAACGATTGAAATCACCTCAACCGAAGATATTTCCTGGCTGCCGGTAACAGTGAACTGCTTATTGGTCACCGGGTTTGGCTGGATACTGATCAATAATCCCGCATTGTGTTCCACAATTCCCTGGTTGTGGATGAAGGAGATCCTGACGGTATCTGACTGTGTGCCGTAAGTGTCTGTAACGGTACAATAAACTTTTTTGGTACCATAGCCAACTCCGGCTGAGTCTATTTTTACAATCCGGCTATGGGAGCCGGTTGACCAGGTATAGGTTGTAAAGACACCTGCATCAAGGGTTACGGTGTCACCGGCTTTAACGCTTTGATCGACACCAAGATTGAGAACTGGATGGGTAACTTTTTTGCAATCGCACCAATGAGTACCCAAACTGTCAAAAAAGTTAACGCGCAGGGTGTCATATTCCAGAAGTGCATAGAAGCTGTCGGGCACTCCCCCGGTTTGGGTATTGCCATAGGTAATCATCGTGGCAAGGTTAACTCCATGGAGGACCGTGTGTTTGCGTTTCAGGCCATGGCTTTTGGTCAGGTAAACACCAGTTCCTAGGATGTAGGGCTTGGTGTCGGTCCATGCACCTGAGGGGCTGTAGGTACCCTGCCAGTTTTTGGGTCTGACCCCGATTTCACCGAAAATATCAACATCGGTCCAGGTGCTGCCAGTTTTTTTCTGAAGGGAAACGGCATCATCGCCATTCCAGAAGACAACATTCCCGCCAGGGGTGGTTCCGCCGTAATCGTAAGGAGCAAGCCAGGTCGCTTTTTTACGCAGGGCAGGCCATACCATCGTATCCTGACCGGGTTTAGTTGTATCCTGGATCATAACCATAACCTTATAAGGCTGAATGGTTCCCGTGAGGGGAAGCACATAAAGGGGATCTGTATTGGCGGCAGAGTTGCCGTTTGACCAGCGGATAAGCCTGTAAACATTGTCAAGGGTAATGGCCGTCGATGTCGGGTTGTAAAGTTCCATCGACTTATTGTTATTCCATCCCTCGATATATTCGGAAATGAAGAGTTCTGAACAATCAGTCTGGGCGAAAATGGCCCCGGCCGACAAACAAGCAACAATAAAAAGTAACAGTTTTTTCATATATTTGGGTTAAAGGGTTACTATCCGAAAATCAGCAACAAAATTAAGAAAAGTAAGGGCAGCCAATATAAATGAATTGTTAAATGTTAGTAACTTTTGAAATTTGGAATGCTTCCAGTTTACCCAACGACTCGCTGATTCCCTTTACATCCCTGAACGCGACGGAAAGCCTGCCTTTTTCTTCCTTCATTTTGCAATCGACCATCTCATGTTTAATACATTCCAGAATATAAACAAACTGGGCCGACTGGAAATAGGTTGATTCGGGGTTGCTGATAAAATAGGCCGTTAACCGCTGGTTGCGCAGGACGAGTTTTTCGAATCCCAGTTTCCTTGCCATCCAGCGCAAACGGATGGTGTGCAGAAGGGTCTCGCTCTGGTGGGGCAACGGGCCAAACCTGTCGGTCATGCGCTCCCTGAATTTCATCAGGTTCTCCTCCGACTCAATGGAATCAAGCTCTTTGTAAAGGTTAAGCCGTTCTGTTATGTTGGTGATATAGTAGTCGGGTATCAGGATCTCCAGGTCGGTTTCGATCACGCAATCCCTTACATATTCCCGTTGCATGCCGGCCGGGAAGAGCTCCTTGAAATCGGTCTCCTTCAGTTCTATCAATGCTTCATCCAGGATCTTCTGGTACATCTCATAACCGATTTCGGAGATAAAGCCGCTTTGTTCGGCGCCCAGGATGTTTCCTGCGCCCCGGATGTCGAGGTCGCGCATGGCGATGTTGAACCCGCTGCCCAGGTCTGAAAACTCCTCAATGGCACGCATCCTTTTCTTTGCTTCATCGGTAAGCATCGACATGGGGGGCGCCAGCAGGTAACAAAAGGCCTTCTTATTGGACCGCCCCACCCTGCCCCTGAGCTGGTGAAGATCGCTCAACCCGTAGTGGTGGGCGTCGTTGATAATAATGGTATTCACATTCGAAATATCGAGCCCTGATTCAATAATGGTGGTCGCAATCAGCACGTCATATTCTCCTTCGATGAAGTCGACCATCACCTTCTCGAGCTTGTGACCCTCCATCTGGCCATGGGCCACGGCAACTTTCACGCCGGGCACCATCCGTTGAACCATCCCCGACAACTCCATGATATTCATCACCCTTGTTGTTACGAAGAACACCTGGCCGCCCCTGGAAACCTCGAAAGTAATCGCTTCCCTGATGACCTCCTCTCCAAAAGGATGGATCTCGGTTTGTACCGGGTACCTGTTCGGTGGCGGCGTATTGATGATCGACAGGTCGCGCGCCCCCATCAGCGAGAACTGAAGGGTACGCGGAATGGGCGTGGCAGTGAGGGTCAGCGTATCGACATTTATCTTGAGCATCTTAATTTTTTCCTTTGCCCCTACCCCGAATTTCTGCTCCTCATCGATGATGAGCAGTCCCAGGTCGCTGAATTTGATATCCTTGCTGAGCAACCGGTGTGTCCCGATCAGGATGTCTATCTTCCCTGCCTCCAGGTCCATGAGCAGCTGTTTTTGTTCTTTTGCCGACTTGAAACGGTTAATATAGTCAACCCTGCAAGGGAACGACTTCAGCCTCTCCGAAAAGGTCTTAAAGTGTTGCAATGCCAGGATGGTAGTAGGGACAAGAACCGCCACCTGTTTGCTCTCCGTCACTACTTTAAATGCTGCCCGGATGGCGATCTCGGTCTTGCCGAAACCGACATCGCCGCAGATCAGTCTGTCCATCGGGAAGGTCTCCTCGAGGTCTTTCTTGATATCAACCGTTGCCTTGATCTGGTCGGGAGTGTCCTCGTAAATGAAAGAGGCTTCCAGCTCCGTCTGCAGGTAGGTATCGGGCATGCAGGCCAGTCCTTTGGAGGCGCGGCGTTCGGCATACAGCTTGATCAGCTCCTTGGCAATATCCTTGACCCGGCTCTTGGTCTTGTTCTTCAGCTTGTTCCAGACTTCGGTCCCGAGCCTGTTCAGCGATGGGGCGGTGCCATCCTTGCCGATGTACTTGGAGATGCGGTGCAGTGAATGGATGCTGACATAGAGCAGGTCATCATTCTTATATATCAGCCGGATGGCCTCCTGCTCCTTGCCGTTGTTCATGATCTTTTCCAGCCCGTCAAATCGCCCGACCCCGTGATCGATATGGGTTACATAATCACCGGGCCTCAAATCGTAGAGATCTTTCAGCGTCAGCGCCTCTTTGGCCGTGTATCCCTCGCGGAGATGGAACTTGTGGTAGCGTTCGAATATCTGGTGATCGGTGTAACAGGCCAGCTTGAGATCCCTGTCGATAAAGCCCTCATGAAGGGAAAAATTCAGCGTTGTGCTCAGATCGTAACCAGTGACGTGCGGGTTTTGATCCGCGGCGCCGGGTTCATGCCCTGCTTCGCGTGACTTATGGCGCGTGAAAGCGGTTTCATCGCCCTTTTTTAACTGGATATCATCGAAAATAATCTGTAACCGCTCGGCCTGCTTGGGATTGTCGGCTAACAGGAAGTTCCGGTAACCCTTTTCGGCATTGTTCTGCAGGTCTTTTAGCAGCAGATCAAAGTTTTTGTTAAAGGATGGTTGCGGAAAGGTGTCGAATACAATGGATTTAGCCGTGTTAAAATAGCATTGCTGCCCGTATTCAATGGTTGAAAAGCCCATCAATGCCTTGAGGAAATCGCTGCCATGTAACAGCAGGTCGGTTTGAGGCTGCTGTTCCATGAGATGGGCCATGGATGCGGTATCATCGATCCAGATCGTGGCTGATTCGGGAAGAAAGGCAAAGGCCGACTCGTAGGCGATTTTTTTATCGGAATTCACGCGGATGTCAGGCACAATGCTGATTTCCTGCATTTTCTGGATGGAGAGCTGGCTCGATGGATCAAAGGTACGGATGGTGGCAACTTTATCACCGCTGAATTCGATCCGGAAGGGATGATCGCTGCTGAAGGAATAGACATCGATCAGACCGCCGCGCAGGGAAAACTGGCCGGGCTCAATCACAAAATCGGCCCTTTCAAATTCGTATTCAACCAGCAGGTCAAGGATGAAATCCATGTTGACCTGCTCGCCGACAGAGAGTTTTAAGGTGTTTTTTTCAAGGTATTTCTTGTTGACCACCTTCTCGGAAATGGCCTCCGGGTAACTGACGATGATGAATTTCCGCGCCCGGCCGTTGAGCTGGTTCAGCACTTCGGTCCGCGAAAGCAGTCCCTGGTTATCTTTGATCCCCGTCTGGAAGCCCCGTTTAAAGGAGGAAGGAAAATAATAAACTCTGTCGCCGACGATTTGCTGCAGGTCGTTAAAGAAATAGGCTGCCGATTCTTTGTCGGGAAGCAACACAAGATGAACATGGGAAACAGCCTCATAAACGGCGGCCATCACCATCGACCGGGAGGAGCCGGTAAGTCCCTGCAGGTGGAGCCTGAAGCGTTTGACACGTGAATCCTGCAGATCCGCTGCAGGTTTTGGCTCAGTAGAATAGGTAACAATCTCCTTTACCGGGAGACTTTCTTTGAACAGGAATAAAAGATCGGCAGGTTTCAATCGATTTTAAAATCGGGTGAATGTTCCCTCATCAGTTCTTCAGCTTTCTCAACCATATAGGTTGGGCCGACGAAGAGGGGTGAGCGTTCGTGAAGTGATCCGGGCTGGATATCGAGAACCCGGCGGAAGCCATCGGAGGCCTTTCCGCCTGCCTGTTCAGCCAGGAAGGCAACCGGGTTGCATTCATAGAGCAACCTGAGCTTTCCCCTTCTGTTTTTGGTCGTTCCCGGATACAGGAAAACTCCCCCGCGGATCATGTTGCGGTGAATATCGGCAACCATGGAGCCTATATACCGTGTCGAGTAAGGACGGTGAGAATCCTTGTCCTCTTCCTGGCAATAATGAATGTATTGCCTGACACCTTCCGGGAAGGAAAAATAGTTGGCTTCATTGATGGAATAGATCGTGCCAACCTCAGGGTATTTCATATCTGGATGACTCAAGATAAAGAGCCCGACCGATGGGTCGAGGGTAAAACCATTCACCCCGTATCCTGTCGTATATACCAGCATGGTGGATGATCCGTAAATGACATAGCCCGCAGCGACCAGGTTACGGCCGGGCTGCAGGAAATCCTCAAGCTGGGCTGAGCCGCGGACAGTGCGCCTGCGGTAAATAGAAAACAGGGTTCCGATTGAAACGTTCGATTCGATATTGGATGAACCATCAAGGGGATCCATGGCGACAACATATTTGCCATGTTTCGAGATATCGCTGTCAAGAATAATGATATCCTCGTTTTCCTCGGATCCGATCGCACAGCATTGACCACCTGATTTAAGAGCGGCGATAAACTGGTCGTTGGCATACACGTCCAGTTTCTTCTGATCCTCACCCTGAACATTTACCTCACCGGCATAACCCATCACCTCACCGAGTCCGGCACGGTTAACTTCGCGGTTCACAAATTTGGCAGCGATGCCGATATCATTCAGCAACCGCGACAATTCACCGGATGCCTGCGGGTATTCCGACTGTTGCTCGATAATAAACTCAGTAAGGGTCTTGAATTTCATAGCTCAGGGTTTTGAGAAGACAAAAATAGGCATTTCCGGCGAATTCAATCTTAGTTTTTCTTTACATTTGTGCCATGCAGATCCAGATATTCAAGTTTGGCGGCGCCTCCATCAACAGCGCCGACCGGATAAAAAACGTAACCGGAATCCTTACAAGTTACGCTCACAGTCCTTTGCTGGTAGTGGTTTCAGCCCTTGGGAAAACAACCAATGCGCTGGAAACCGTTCTGGAAAACTTCCTGCAACAGGATCCCATCGCCCTGATTGAATCGTTTATTAAGGTCAGGGATGCCCATTTTGAGATCATGGAGGCATTGTTCAGTGACAAACGTCATCCCGTATATGGCCAGGTGGATTCGCTTTTCAATCAGCTCCGGGGCTATATCCGTAAGGGGCACCTGTATAGCAACGGCATTACTGACAGGGATTTTGAATACGACCAGATTGTCAGTTTCGGGGAGCTTTTTTCAACGGCAATCGTTCACCATTATCTTGTGGAACAAGGGATTCCATGCAGGTTTTTCGATGCCCGTGACCTTATAAAAACCGATACCTCCTACCGGGATGCGAGGGTTGACTGGACCCTCACCGGTGAAAGTATCAGGAATAATATCAAAGGGTATTTCCAGGGAAATCTTCAGGCAGGAAGTATTGCGTTGACACAGGGTTTTATCGGAAGTGATGCCAACGGGAATACCACGACCCTGGGGCGCGAAGGATCCGATTTTTCCGCAGCGATTTTTGCATGGTCCCTGCAGGTAAAAGAGATGACCATCTGGAAGGATGTACCCGGAGTGATGAACGCCGATCCGAAGCTGATGGGGGATGCGGTCACGCTTGAAACCCTTTCCTACCGCGAAGCCATTGAGTTGGCCTATTACGGCGCCAGCGTGATCCATCCGAAGACCATCAAGCCTCTTGAAAATGCCAATATCATCCTCCGGGTCAGATCATTTCTTGATCCGCACCTGCCAGGTACCACCATACAGAACATCAGGGAATGGCTGATCAGCACCCCCATTTATATCCTTAAAAGCAACCAGGTCCTGATCTCGGTCACATCCCGTGATTTTTCCTTCATCCTGGAGGAGAACCTGAGCGAGATTTTCAGGATTCTCTCCTCCTTCAGGGTGAAGGTGAATATCATGCATAACTCCGCCATCAGCTTTTCATTTTGCGTGGATAACGACCCGCATAAGATTCTTTCACTGATCTCCTACCTTCAGAAAGATTACGAAACCCGTTACAACCAGGGGCTTGAACTCTATACCATCCGTCACTACAACGATGATGCCGTCAACAGGGTCACGTGGGGGAAAAAGGTGCTGATGGAACTCAGGAGCAGGAATACCTGGCAGGTGGTTCTTGGGTAGAATGCAGGCAATGCAGGCAATGCAGGCAATGCAGGTAATGCAAGCAATGCAATCAATGCAGGCAATGCAGGTAATGCAAGCAATGCAATCAATGCAGGCAATGAAGAAAATGTTAATAATGAAGATAACTCTGTAACCTAATCAAACTAATAATCCTTAATTTCCTGAATTCAGCACTGTTTCAACAAATTTGAATTCTTTACAAAGTCTGCATCCATTCCATTGTTTGCATTATCTGCATTCATTGCCTTCATTGCATTCATTGCATTCATTGCATTGTTTGCATTGTTTGCATTGTTTGCATTGTTTGCATTCATTCGTTAGGGGATTACCACGGGAAAATCATAGCGGAAGTCTTCGTATTCGGGTTTACCCA
>CAIYQH010000015.1 GCA_903928285.1 uncultured Bacteroidales bacterium | reverse complement strand
AGCTCTTCAAAATTTCCCTGCCGGGTGGTCATGGAATGGATCAGGTAAAAGGCAACGTCTATATCGGCCGGGATCCTGTACAGTTCCTCCTCCCTTAAAAAGTCAACCTCAATAACCGATAATTTTTCACTTTTAAACCTGTTCCTGTCGAAGCGGTTGGTATCCCTGACGCAACAAACCACTTCATGCCCGTTTTCCAGCAATACCGGCAACAACCGTTTGGCAATATAGCCGGTAGCCCCGGTAAGCAGAATTTTCATACAGATAAGTTTGTGGTCCCAGAAAGCAAAGATAATGCTTCAGCGTGACATTTCATGATCCCTGTTGCCGGCAGTGATCACTGGTTCATGCTCTTGTTTCCCGCCGCCATTCGCTCGGCAGGACTCACAGTACAAGGCAACTCCTATCATTTCAGGGTTTCAGGATGGAGTAGATGAGTTCATCCAGCAGCAACCCGTTTTTCACGATCGATTCTTCGGCAAGCCAGTACCCAATTTCGGCGTTTTTCCTGTGAACATCCGGCTGAGGTAAGATCCCGATGGCGCCGCAGGCCATTCCGTTGGCCACGATGGCAAAAATCCTGGCTGTACCGGAGAGATCGCCGGGCTGACTGGCCCTGATGAAGGCAATACCGTCGTCGCGGGTGCAGGGGTGCGGGAATACATCGGTCAGGTTGCAGGCAATCTACTGATTATTGGAAAACCTGACGAGGCTGTCGAGATCGCCGGGTTGCCAGAAACGGAGCATAAAACTCACCTCCCGTGGTTCCATGATTCAGGGTTAACCGTTAAACTGACTGTTTTTTGCTTGACTTTGCCTGCGGATTGTATTCCAGGGCAAGCCTGATAAAATATTCGAAGTCGTCCTCCTGGTCGATTCCCTCCGGGTCAATGAAGATAAAGCCCTTCATCGGGCGATGGGTAAAATCCATCTCCCGGCATCCCTTTCGCTGAAAGGCCTCTTCAGTTTTCGACGGATCGATCCGGGCCATCATCTTTTCTTTGATAATGCCGACGCACATCTTGTCATTCACCAGGAAACAAACGCCTCCCATCATTTTTTTATCCTCAAAGGGAACGTCCAGTTCCCCGAACTTATGCCGGATGCGGTCGGCCAGGAATTCATCGTATGCCATAAATATCTGTTAAGGGAACTCAAAATTACAAATTGCCGGTAAAAATAACAGGATTCATACAAATTCCATTTTGCAGGAAAGCCGTAACTTAATAACTTCGTATCAAATTTGTTTCTATGACACGGTTCATGAACCGCCGGCAGGCTATCAAAACCCTTGGCCTGACCAAAAGAAACAGATCTCTTCATCAGATAACACCATAAAACTGAATGCCATGAACTGGAAAAAAATCATCCTGATCACCCTGATCACCCTGGTAGTGATTGCCGGAGCAGCAGCCATTGTATTTTATCCGACTTATCGCCTTATGTTCCATGAAACCGCACAGCCTTTTGACAAAGAGCTTACCATCCTGCTTGGGGGTGGCGGAAACAGCGGGCTGCTGGTTACCGACAGCGCCGTGGTGGTAATTGATACCAAACTGGGCAGCAATGCCGAAGCACTTTACAAACTTGCAAAATCGAAGGCCGGCACAAAAAAGATCATCGCCATCAACACCCATTATCATGGCGATCATGTAAACGGGAACCAGTTCTACAAGGGCTGCGACCTTTACATCGGCGCCTATGACCGTAAGTTCCTGCTGGACGATATGGGGGAGGAAAAGATGCCAAATCATTTTGTAACCGACAGCCTGATCCTGAATCTCGGCAACGAAATCGTTTGCCTTTACAACCTGGGCCAGGGACACACCATGAACGACATGGTTGT
>CAIYQH010000014.1 GCA_903928285.1 uncultured Bacteroidales bacterium | reverse complement strand
AAATAATGTAATTTACTGTATTCTAAGGTGAAGCGTCTCCCCCCCCCCATTCAAGGGGAGGGCCGGGGAGAGGTCATCGGTAATTACCAGGCCGGGGAGAGGTCAAGCCAAGTTTACTGAAGGACCACCCTTTCTATCATCACCCTGTCGCTGGTTTTTACCTTCAGAATGTAAATCCCTGAGGCGAAGCCGGGTAGCGAAATTCGTGTCACCTGCTGGGGATCTTGGTAATTAACGGTTTCGCTGAAAACGGTTTCACCCCGGGAGTTTATGATTTCAACGATTGAAGCAGCATTGGGGAAATTGCGCAACAGGATGTCGAAGGCGCCTTGCGAGGGATTGGGAAATACTGCAATGGTGGGATTTATGGGTTCCTGGTCCCCGATTCCGGCGCAGGGTATGAATTCAATATGAACTGTCGCAGATGCCTGCTGGCAGGGTGCCTGTGGAATTCCCAGCAGTTTCAGGGTAACCAGGGCGGCGGTTTTATCGTTGATCCCCGGGAAATAGAGGGTGTTCAGGCTGGTCTCATCGGTGAAATAGCCGTCTCCCAGGGTGGTCCAGCTGGTAGAGGTGACACCGGAGGCTTTCCCCTGCAGCGGAATCCGGTCGGTGTAATGGCAATAGCCGGTGTCGTGGCCGGGAAAGAGGTAGGGAAGGGGCAGGGTTGTTACATCCAGCGTATCGGTGAGTATTGCAGAACCGTCGGTTAACGTTGCGATATATTTTGTTGACTGAACAGGAATCACTACCGGACTTTTCAGCGTGGAGACAAATCCGGCTTGGATGGAACTCCATTGGTAGTGGTAATTGTCGGTTCCGCCTGACGCTGTGATATCGAGATTCACGCTTCCTCCCGGGCAGACAACCGGAGGGTTTGCAGTAGCGTGCATGGTCAGCACTCCTGAAAAACTGAAGGAGGCGATCCTGGTTTTCCAGTAACTCACGCTGGTGCTGTCGTAATATTCCTGGGTGTACCAGAAGGTCTGGGGTACAGAAGGGTCGGCAACCATGCAACTGTAGTCACCCCAGCGGCCTCCGCTGCTCCAGACACCGGTCTGGGCGCCCCCGCCGGGAATGATCGTCCTTTCGGCAATGGTCAGCTGGTTCAGCGGATCAAATGCCATCCTGCCGGCATACCTCACCGAAGGAAAAAGGTTTGCCGAAGCAACCGAATATCCCAGGGCCATGTTGCCTGCTTCATCTATGGCCATGCTGCCCATCCAGCGGAAACTGCTGTCGGGTGCATAGGTGGATTGCTGATGGATATACCAGTTCCCGGTGGTTCTCCTCAGTTCATACCAGCGGATACCGGTGGTGTTGCCAACATCAACCGTATGGTTCACGACCAGCGATTGCCATTCCTTGAAGTTTCTGAACTGGGCACGGAACATGAGCCGGTCGTTGATCGGGTTCAGCGCACTCGCAGTGGCTTTCTGCGGTATGCTTTCAATATTGTTCAGGAAGGGGCTGACCGGGATGCGGATATAATTTCCGAAGGTTGAATTGGCAGGGGTGTTCCAGTCGGCATGAAATTCCATGACGCCCAGGTAATTCCGCTGGATAAAAAAGAAATAGCCGGGTGTTGCGGTATCGGGGAAGATGCCACTGCAGTCGGCCGGTATCAGGGAGTAGGCATCAGCGGCCGAATTCTGCAGGAACAGGATCATCCGGGCCTGTGCATCCCCGCTGATCATGGCGGTGCGGTCAAAAGCGGCTGCACCGGTTCCGTCATATACCATTCCGCCGGTGCGGATCCTGTTATAGGACATATAATAGGCGTCGTGCCAGATGCCGAACTTGGGATAGTCGGTAATATCATTGAAAGTAAATTCCCAGCGGTACCATGAGCCAGTCGGATCGGGCGTTTGTGAAACCGCGATCATTTCATAAAAGGGACCGTTCGGGTAATCCGGTAAGGCAAGCTGGCTGATCAGCCACCTGTCGGCATTTTCATCGTACAACACGATCCCGTCGCCATTGCTTGCGTTATGCGGCATTCCCAGCCAGATAAGCCCTGAATTAAAGGGTCCGAGCAGGCGTGTTCCTGTTTTATCATAGACCGCACTGACAAAATTGACCATCTGGAAATAATGGTTCGGTCCCACGGCACCGCAAGGATCGGGGGGGACCACGAAACTGATGTTGGGGAGCCCATCAAAATTCTGCATCAATGTGTCACCCGCTTTCAACCCCTGGTGTTGCTGGATCACGGTATCGTTCTTCCGGGAAACTTGCCTTTGATGCGCAGCAGGCCGGAAATAGTTTTTTATTACCCCCTCTTTCCAGCTCTGGTCGGATTTTTTCAACGGTGCATCGGCAAGCGATCGTAAAGGGGGAGAGATATCGAAATAGGAGGCCACTGATACGACCGGTCTTCGCGATTGCTGAGCTGCTGCAAACCCGGGAAAGAGCATGATCAGCAGAAGAAAATGCAGGAGATTTTTCATCATAGGTCTATGGTATCAGCCTGATTCTCTACAAATTTACATTTATTAAGGGAATTTTGTGTCAGATCGGGGTATTTGTCTTTGGAATCATGTAACGGAATCCTCTTGTGCGTCATTTTAAAAAATATGATCAGGGGACAGCCTTTCTTATAATAAATCTCATTAACTTTGATAACAGGAACTTATCAGCATGAGTCGTCCTGCTATTTTAATTTTCCTTTTATTGATCTCCTTCCGGGCATTTTCACAATGGACCCCGACAAGCGGACCGGAGGGTGGCCGGATTTTGTGCCTTCTTTCTGAAGGGACACGATACTATGCCGGTACCGGCGACGGGGTCTGGATTTCTGAGAATTCAGGGAGCCTGTGGAAACAGGCAGCGGGGGGGATTCCACCCGGTAAAGTTCAGGTACTGCTGACCGCGGCAAAGACACTTTGGGCAGGTACAGCCGCGACCGGGGTTTACCGTTCGGCCGATAGCGGAAAAAACTGGGTACCTGTCAACAGTGGTCTGATCAATCATATTATAAAATCCATGTTGTTCAATCTGCCGGTCCTGTATGCAGGTACAGGCGGAGGGCTGTTTTCGTCGGTTGATGGCGGCGACCACTGGACGTCCGCAGGAGGCAACATAGCCAGGAAGAATATTACCTCGCTGGCGATGGCAGGATCACTGATGGTTGCTGGAACTTACGGAGAGGGGGTTTTTATCTCTGATGACCAGGGCAATACGTGGCAAAGCCGGAGTTCCGGCTTACCCGATCCTTTTATTCTATCCCTTGCATATGGGAATAACAGGTTGTTTGCGGGCACCGAAGGAGGCAATGTGGTTGTTTCCACCGACTATGGTATCACCTGGCAAATTGCCTCCGCTGGTTTGGCGCCGGCTGGTCCGGTTAATTCATTAATCATTATTGGTGCTGTGCTTTATGCCGGAACAGGAGGAATGGGTGTTTACAGGTCGCCCGATAACGGACAATCCTGGATGCCGGTGAATTCGTACCTGTCAAACCCGGTCATCCATACCCTCACAAATGCAGGAGGCACCATACTGGCCGGTACCGGTGGCGGCGGAATTTACCGATCAAACGACCAGGGTGGCTCCTGGCTTCCCCTCAACAATGGATTGATTGCTGCCAGCGTAAGGGTGATGGCAGATAAAGGAACATCCCTTATGGCCGGGACTGAGGGTGCCGGGTTCTTTATTTCGGGCGACAATGGCCATAATTGGGCTTCGCGGAACAATGGCATGTCGAACCTGTTTGTTTCCGGCATAGCAATAGCAGGCAACAAACTGGTTGCCGGAACATCGGGAGGAGGGGCCTATGTGTCGGACAACCTGGGGATGAACTGGATCCCCGGGAGCGGGTTCCTCAATCCTTATATAACTTCGTTTTGTTTCTTTGAAGCATTGCTTTTTGCAGGGAGTTCAGGTTCAGGGGTATTTATGTCGGCGGATACAGGCATGACCTGGATTGCCGCATCTGCCGGGATTTCCGACCCTGTGGTAACCGCTCTTGCTGTATGTAATCAGAAGATCTATGCCGGCACCCAATCGGCTGGTGTTTTTGTCTCATCCGACACGGGATATTCCTGGACAAGGGTGAATACCGGGCTCATGAACCTGTCGGTCACGATGATGGCAGGGAAGGGAGGTGCCCTCTTTGCCGGTACTCCGGCCGGGCTTTTCCGATTGGTACTTCCGTCTGCAAACTGGATACCGGTACTCTACAATGGTATGACGATAAGGGTTAAAACAATAACTTTTTTCGAAAACTCCGTTATAGCAGGAACCGACGGGCAGGGGGCCCTTTTGTCGGATGATAATGGCATTACCTGGACAAGTTTGAACCAGGGACTTCCCGACAGCACAGTTACTTCATTCGCGGTCAGCGGGATGAACCTCTTTGCAGGCATCGGCGAAAAAGGAACCTGGGTGAGGCAGATGAACGACCTTTTCCCAAACAAGGTTGTACCTGATACAGGAGTGTTGAAGCAAATGCTGGGTTCGCAGGATACGCTGTTT
>CAIYQH010000013.1 GCA_903928285.1 uncultured Bacteroidales bacterium | reverse complement strand
GTTTTCATAAGACTGTATCATTAAGGAGCCTGATTCTTTGGGATAATTCATTTATTTCAGCGGTATATTCTCACCTACTGGTTTACCGGCACTTTCGCAGGTCTTCCATTACCTCAGTCTCAAAATAGAAAAGTTTGCCGCCTAGTTTATAGGAGCGGACCATCCCTGATTTACTATATCTGTGAAGTGCAGGTCGGCTAACTCCTATAATTTTGCAAACATATTTGGCCGTAACTGGTTTCTCGATTCTTAACGTTTTGTCCATGATTAGTTGTTTAAGTTACATGCGGTAAAAGTAGACAACCAAACATGATAAAATCAAGAAAGTTATTAACAACTACTTGAATTACAACAAGTTATTACATATTGTTACAGGAAAATACAAAAAAATACCCGGATTAACAAATAATAAATTTTGGGGTGTCCGGAAGGGGAACCCGACATTGATTTTTTTCCCCGGATATGGATTGTTGTTTTGCTATCTGAAAAGGTGATTTTCGATAAGAAATAATAATTCAAAATTAGCGGCGGCTAATTTTTTTTATAAAACTATTTCTGGTAGCTTCAGATTTTTTGAAAGGGAATTAGCGTAATTTTACGAGGCGATACAAGCCGTTAATTAGCTTGACATTTGTTTACAAATTAGGTGTGTACGATTTTAATACATGTCAGTAAAGTTGACAGTTTTTAGACACTACCTTCTAAAACATTAGTAAACACTGCCTGCCCAGAGGCCATGTTTGCCCCTTCAAGGGGAGGGCCGGGTGGGGTCATTGACAAAATACCCCTCCAAGGGGAGGGCTGGGGTGGGGTCATTGACAAAATACCCCTGCAAAGGGATGGCCGGGGTGAGGTTATTGGCCAAATACTCCTTCAAGGGGAGGACAGCTCACTCCTGTATTTTAACCGTGAAGGTCACTGTACCCGCCGTGGTTCCCGATAACCGGGTCACCTTAATGAGTCCCAGTTTTCCTGCGGGACTTTTAAAAGCCACCACCATTCCCGGCTGAAGGTACTTTGCCTTCCTTTTTCCGGCCGTAGGTTCATAGGCCGAAAGCAGCAGGCTGTCGTCGCCGGCGGCATCAAAAACAGCTGGCAGGAGAGCAGTCGTATCGTAGCGGGTCTCGTTTTTCATGGTCCAGTTGGCAATTCCCTGCGCCCCCGTGAAAAAGCCGGGGGCCTCGGCCTCCATCGGCGAGGCGAGCGTTCCCAAATACTGCCCGTAATAATAGATGATGTCAATTGCCTGTTGGTTCAGCCAAGCCTGGCCAAGGTTGAATACCTGGCCCGTTGCCAGCGACAGGAAACTGCCGGTATCGCTGCGTTCCTGCGCGCCGAGCCTGATGCCGGGAAGGGTCCTGATCTTTCCCCATTTCGAATAATCCGACTTGGTCAGGTAGAGCGAGATACTGTCAAAATTCCTGTTCCGGTCCATGACCACGAAGGTCCATTTCTCATGCAGGCTGGCGGTTTTGATTACATCCACCGAGTAGTTCAGAACAGAACGGTTCATCCCTGTATCGAGCAGGATCTTGGGGATCCCGTCGTTGTAACGGATTGAAAAATAGGTTATGTTCCCGTCGGTTCCCCGTGCACTGACCCCGACCCTGATCTTCTGCCCAACCATCAGCGTCGTATCCCGCGAGGCATATCCCGAATCGGTCACAAACCGTATGACCGGCGGTGTACGTACCGCCTCCTTCTTTGTGCAGGAAGAAAAAAGAAGAAACAGTACAAGAACGAATAGTAGACTTTTCAGTTCCCGGACCATGAACGGTCGATATGTTATTTTTCGCATATCGGGGAGATTATTGCAGCAATCAACGTATCATGATTTGACAATAATAAGAAGTTACGGGATTATCTTGAACCTCTGTTTAACAGTCCGAGCAAACCTGCCGAAAACAGTCCGCCTGCCAGGCCGAAAGCCAGGTGGGTCAAAATCGGGAAGGCAATACCGGAGCTGAAGGCACCCATCGGCACCAAGGCAAACGGGGATACCGCCAGCCGGAACATTGGGATCAGCACCCAGCACAGACCCGTAGCGCCTGTGATGATCCACATCCTGGGTGTAATCCTGGAAGCCTGGTTAAAAACGACATCCATAAGACCTCCCATGAGCATGTAGTTCACCGCCATAAAGGGATCATGAAAGCCAAGTCCCGGCATCAGCAAAAGTGTTGCAGAGCCCAGGCAGGCTATACTGGTTGCGAAGGGCCACCTTGACAAACCCCTCGCGGTTACCACCAGCGCCACAAACAGCAGTCCCTGTTTGCCCGGCAGATGCATGGGGAAACGGAGTTTGCTGTGCAGCAATACCGCCACCATTCCTACCGAAAATAGGAAAATTACTTCGGTTGCCCGGGCAGCCATTTCACCCGGAAACGCTCTTGATATAGTCCTTTGAAGCAGATTGGTATTCATATGGTTCAGTTTCATTTGCTTTATCCACGATCAGGGTTATCATCCCCCCTGCCATTACCGGCCGGCACCAATCGGTGACCATCAGTAACGAATTACCATCAACAGGCTCCAACGCCCTGGTTACAACCCTGTCGATGTCGACCTCCCGAAGGAATGCCTTTACGGTAAAAATGCCTGTGACCTCCCGCAGGTTCCTTGTCCACAACAGCCTGCCATCCTCACCCCCGGCCCGTAAACCGACGCCGGCAAGCGACCCGATGACACCGATCTTTGCATTTTTGAAACCCTCCAGGAAGATGTTCTTTCCTTCCACCATTCTGAAAGCATCGTCCATGGTGAGTACCTGCTGTTTTGCGAGGTTCCCGTAGGCAATGATATCGGCTGTCACC
>CAIYQH010000012.1 GCA_903928285.1 uncultured Bacteroidales bacterium | reverse complement strand
CACCGATTTGCCGGAGCCCGATTTCCCAAGCACGACGAGGTTTTCGCCATTATATAAATTCAATGACATATTGATCAATACCTCCTGCCGCGAAAAGGACTTTTTCAGTTTTTCGATCCGGATAACCGGGTTCAACTTGTCAGGATTGCCGGGATTCACCGTGTTTGCTTCTGTTTGATTGGTACTCATTCCTGGATATTGGTTTTTATCAGTAAAGCAGATCGGTCAGCTGAACCGCCACCATGTCGATGATGATCACCAGCAGGGATGCCAGGACAACCGCCGAATTTGCCGCAATTCCCACACTCTCTGTTCCACGGCCGGCATTATAGCCCTTGTAGCATCCCACCAGTCCGATGACAGCGCCGAAGAAAAATGATTTAATAATAGCCGGGAAGAGATCAATGAATTTGACATGACCGAAAGCCTGTGAAAAAAAGAGGTAGAAGGTTACATCCCCTTTGATGTTTGCGCCTGCCCAGCTTCCAAGTATACCCAGCGCATCAGCAAAGAGGATCAGCAGGGGGATCATCAGGGTTGCGGCCCATACCCTGGTAACAACCAGGAACCTGATCGGGTTGGTGCAGGAAACTTCCATGGCATCGATTTGTTCGGTTACCTTCATCGAACCCAGTTCAGCCCCGATGCCCGATCCGATCTTACCCGCGCACAGGAGCGCCGTGATCACCGGCCCCATCTCCCTGATAAGCGAAATGGCCACCATCCCCGGAAGCATCGAGACAGCCCCGAAGCGGATCAGTACCGGTCGCGACTGGATCGTGAGAACCAGCCCAATGATGATCCCGGTAACCGAAATCAACGGCAGCGATTTATTCCCAATCTGGAAACACTGGCGAAAAAACTCCCGGAATTCAAAGTCGCGGGTAAAGGTTTCCCTGATGATGCGCGCAATAAACAGGTAAACGTCGGCAATTGTGGTGATAAAGCTGTCAGCCTTCGCAGTTTTTGCCAGGGTTTTTTCGCCCAGCTTCGCCGATTGGACGCGGGCGAACCCTTTTACTTTCACAACAGGATTGTACTTTAACATAGATATAAGGCTATTACAATGTGCAAAACTAAGGATGCCTGCCTGTGAAAGTGTTACAGAACTCTGTAAATACTTTGCATGATTCACACATTGTTTTTAAATAGTTGATCAATCAATCAAAATTACAACCCCGATTCTGCCTATGTGTGAATATTGCAAGCTTTTCACAACATTTTGTAACACAATCCGCTGGCGACGATCACACCTTTGCACCACACAGAACAACAGGTGAACTTACAGATCAAACCCTAAAAACGGATACCATGAATACCAGCAAATGGAGCATATCGGACAATGAAATAGTCCAGGAAGTAACGAACGCATTTAACTGGAACTGGCAGGTTCCTGTAAAAAAAGTAAAAGTCATTGTGGAAGATGGCTGGATTACGCTGGAAGGCGATCTTAACTGGAATTATCAAAGAGAGGCCGCCGACAAATCTGTAGCCGACCTGGTGGGTGTCAAGGGGGTGACCAATAACCTGACCATCCATTCCGAAACACATAACGATATTGAGAAACACAAAATTGAGATGGAACTTGTCAATGATTGGTCAATTAATAATGACAAGATACTGGTAAATGTTTCCGGTCCTATTGTAACATTATGTGGTTCAGTTGATTCTGAATTTCAGAAGGTTGAGGCCGGACGAATCGCCTGGAACTGCGTGGGAGTCTGGATCGTATTCAATGAACTTGTCATTGAAAATCAGGATTGACCTATGCAGAATAACCTCTCTCGCCAGCGCCATTTATCTTGAAAAGGATGCAGGCGTCCCGGGTTCCAACATCCATATCCTGGAGAAGAGCAATATTGCCGGCCTAGCGCTGGATGGTCCGAACGATACGGTAACGGGTTTCGTTGCAAGGGGCGGGCGGATGCACGAGTTGCATTATACCTGTTACTGGGACAAACAGCCACAGTCCTTCATTTGAAAGATAAAAACGAAATTGTCCTTGGCGACAACGATTATGTTTTCAACACCAATGGATCACTTACCGAATGTACTGATAACGGCGCATAGGAAAGGCCTGCAAAATTGAAGGGGATAAGGGAATCGGGGCCATGGCAGCTAAGGAAAAACATTGCAGCCAGGGATGCCGGTATACGATTCAATCCTCAAACCGTAATTCCTGATGAGGGCTGTCAGAGTGATCACCTTATGAGATAATCTGTGAATGTGTGAATGTTGCAACTTAATCCCGGAGTTATGTAACACTTCACAAAGAGGTGAAACCCACCTTTGCAAAATCCTCCGGGACCAACAGGTGAAACAGCATCCTGCAAACAAATAAACTAAATAACGATGAAAAACACGACAGTTACCGCAAAAACCAGATGGTCGATCGACCAGGCTCATAGTGAACTTGCCTTTAAAGTAAGGCATTTAAGGATCACCAATGTCAGAGGTACTTTCAGGACTTTTGATGCCAGTATTTATACCGGTGGAAAAGATTTTACCACGGCTGAAATTGACCTTTGGATCGATGCATCTTCCATCAATACGAGTGATGTAAAACGCGACGAACACTTGAAAAGCGCCGATTTCTT
>CAIYQH010000011.1 GCA_903928285.1 uncultured Bacteroidales bacterium | reverse complement strand
ATCGAAAGGTGGGCAATCAACAGGTAAAGTTATAACTTTTTCATGTTGCAGATATTTTTTGCAATGAGACTGTGTGAACTGAGCCTTGTCAAGGCAAAGGCAAGATATTTGCAATGTAAAACGAGGATTTGCTCGCGTATTCATAGGTTTTTTTACCACAATAGTCACAGTAGGGCACAATAGTTTTCCCTGCGGGAATATTTTCTATTGTTGTCTATTGTGACTATTGTGGTGAAAATTAATTAATGCAGCACCTAACCCCTGCCCATACCTCCCCTTAAAACCAGCTTTCCCCGGTTACAGGGGTAAATGAAATAGCAAATTCCGCATCAACCAGCCCGAAAAATTCTTAACTTTGATAAAAATATTTTCGTTATGGCTATCACATCTGCGTTGTTGCTGGCGGTCATCATCCTGGCTGCTATTTTTATTTGTATCTTTCTCTACAGTTCTATCCTGATTGTCGGGGGCAAGGAGATCAACGTGCTGGAACGCCGCTGGTTCGGCAAGGAGATGCCGAAGGACCGTGTCTTTGCAATGAGCAACGAGATCGGGGTCCAGGCCCGTACCAAAGGACCTGGGTTATACCTGCTGATCCCCTTTATCTACAAGACGCGCAAACAGGAATTCACGGTTATCGGCAAGGATGAGATCGGCGTAGTGATCTCGGTCGACGGGAATCCCGTGCCATCGGGCAAGATCTTTGCGCGAACTGTCGACTGCAACCTCTTCCAGGATGGCGAGATGTTCCTTAAAAACGGTGGACAAAAGGGCACCCAGATCCAGTTCCTGCCGCCGGGGATCTACCGTATTCATCCCTTTCTTTTTAATGTAAGGATCGAGCCGGTCACCATCATCGGCGAGAACCAGATCGGCATCGTGGAATCGATCGACGGGGCGCCCATTCCTCCGGGCCGTATCTTTGGAAAGGTCGTGGCCTGTGATTTGTACCAGGATGGTGAAGCATTTCTGAAAAATGGCGGGGAAAAGGGTCCCCAGATCAGGACCCTGCCTCCGGGCAACTACCGAATCAATCCCCTGCTGTTCAAGGTCAAAACCGTGAATGTAACGGTGATCGACAAGGGCCAGATCGGGATCGTCACCTCCCAGGATGGCAAACAGATCAGCGGCGGGCGCCTGCTCGCAAGAACCGTCGAAGGACATAGCAATTACGAGGATGGCGAAGCCTTTCTGAACAACAACGGCGAAAAAGGGCCTCAGGTCTCCATCCTGCTGCCCGGCAAATACCGTGTTAATACCGACCTTTTCAGGGTTGAGATCAAGGAGACCATCATCATCCCCGACCAGAAGGTGGGGATTGTTGTTGCCAGGGACGGCCAGCCCCTTCCCGAAACCGAATTTGTAGCCAAGCCCATCCCCGGGCACAATAATTTCCAGGATGTCACGAAATTCCTTGAAAACGGTGGCCAGCGCGGTCCGCAGTTTGACGTGCTTAAACCCGGAACCTATTATATCAATTCGCTGATGTTCAGCGTCGAGCTCGATAATGTGGCGGTGGTTGAGCGCGGCCAGGTGGCTGTAGTGGTGTCGAATGTCGGCATGGAGCCGCCCCATATCCATGAAATTGCCAAAAAGGTGGCTGAAGCTGAAATCACCGACGTAACGCCCGAGGTGACCACCGATGAATCGAAAAACGCTGAAACCCGCATCGACGTTGGTATTGAGCGTTATGTCGTACCAAAAGGATACCGCGGTATCCAGCAGGAGGTGGCCGGTCCCGGTATCTATTATCTGAACCGCCGGGCCTACATCGCTTATATCGTGGATACCACCAACATCACCATCGACTGGGATGAGGCCCAGGAAACCAGGTTCGACCCGCTGAAGGTCGTTTCGCACGACGGGTTTGAGATCAGCGTATCGGTGAAGGTCGTCATCCGGGTCCGTCCCGACCAGGCGCCCTACATGGTTGCCAAGATCGGTTCGATCCAGAACCTGATAGAACATGTGATCCACCCCATGATCGATTCGAGCTTCCGGAACCAGGCATCGGCGACCTCGGCCATGAACTTTATGCAAAACCGCCACGAAGAGCAGCAGAAGGCCGAAGACCGCGCCCGCAGGGAGCTTGAGAAGTACCACGTTGAACTGGTTTCGGTGCTGATCTGCCAGATCCAGCTGCCCGAAAACCTGATGAAAACCCAGACGGAACGCATCATTGCGCAGCAGGAGCAGGCGATGTACGTGGAACAGCAGAAGGCGCAGCAAACCCGTATCGCCATGGCCAAAACCACGGCCGAAGCCGACAAGCAGGTCGACCTGGTACAGTCGGAAATCGAGGTGAAGATTGCAGAGAACCGCAAGCAGAAGGCCATCAAGGAGGCCGAAGGCAAGGGTGAATCGACGCGGCTCGAAAAGGCCGGCGAGGCATCGGGTATTGAGTCGATCGGCAGGGCCAAGGGGGTGGCCATCCTCGCGGAGGGTACCGCCACGGCCGAGGCTTATGAAAAACAACGCCAGGCCATCGGCCAGGAGGGGGTAATTGCCGTGCAGGTTGCCGAAAAACTGGCGACCGGCAATGTCAAGGTGGTTCCTGATACGCTGGTCACCAGCGGAGACGGGGGAAGCGGCGGACTGGGCCAGCTCCTGGGCGCCTTCCTGACAAAAAAAATCGTAGAGCCAACCGAAAAGAAAAACCAAACATCAGTTTAGCGAAATGGCAGGCTTTCAAAAGAAGAGACAATTCCTGAACACCCCGAAGTTCCCGGGTGGCAGCGAGGCTTTCAAGGCATTTATTGCCGAAAACGTTCAATATCCGCAGACGGCACTGGCGGCAGGGGTTGAAGGATCGGTGGTGGTTGAATACGACATTCTCGACACCGGGGAGGTGAAAAACGCGCATATTCTCAAGGGGCTGGGCCATGGCTGCGATGAAGAGGCGCTCCGGGTGATCGGCCTGCTGCAGTTCGAGCGGGTAAAGAACAGGGGGCTGCGGGTGAAGATGACCACCAAAACCAGTATCAACTTCAAACTCCCGGCGGGGATCCGGTATACCTACTCGGAGGCTGCCGTTAAAGCGCCGGATACGGCTGAGGAGCCAAAGCCGGTGGTCTATGAGTATACGATAAACCTGTAAGCTATTTGCCATTATATCAACCGGTTGTTCCACAGGCAACCCGGATTTGAAAAATGTGTACTTTTGCGGTTGTAAAAACAAATCCATAAAAATGAAGCCAACCCGGATCATTCCACTTTTTCTCCTCTCGCTGTTTCTGATCCTTACACTTCCCTCCCATGCCCAGAAAAGGGAGCCCCAGAAAAATGTCAAGGCCAGGATGAAAAACGGGAAGGAGGATCCCTGGGCCGATTACCAGGAGGAGAAGGACTCGATCGGCCGGTGGGCCTATGGGATAAATTTTGGAGGGTATTTTCCAAACAGTTATTCTGCAAACTATTACAATGGAACACCGGGAAATGTAAATACCGTGGATTTCTTAATTAAAAACATTTTTCAAAGCAATGAGTTTAAAGCTTTGTTAGGAATTTCCGATACCGGAAAAATAGTAATTCCAGGTTATCCAGGTAGTTTGGAAAGTTTCCCGCTTAAGATGCATTACAATGTTGCAATTACTGTTGGTGTTTTTCTCAGGTTGAATTTAAACAAAAAAAACGGGCTGTTCCTTCAGGCAAATTATGTCCAGCTTAAAGCTGAAGACGTATTAAAAATCGAGGTTAATCCACCGACATATTTAACAGATCAGCATGATTACCGCTATTTGCCAATTTCAGGCAAAGAAGAGAGGGCCATGCTTGACCTTGGATACCAGAGATCTTTTCCTTTAAAATCGAAGATCTATCTCTTTTTAAACGGAGGTATTTCAATGGTTTATACACATGTAAAGAAACATGTACTGGTTGTTCAGGGAAGAGAATATAACCTGATTAACATATACGGACCTTCCGGATATTCTGGTCCCAATAGTCAGGAATTCAACACAGTGCAATACGGACTTGGCTTTGGGGGCATAGTTGGGGCAGGCGTTGGTTTCCCCTTATCTGACCTCTTCGGGCTGGAACCCGGCTTCAATATGCAATACTACCCTGTTAACCTGCAGGGATATCCTGCTTACAAACCCTGTTTTAGTGTGTTTATCAGAATTTTACTGGGTTTCAGCCACGGAAAGGTATCTTGAGATTCAAAACCGAGTCATCGCATATCACCAAGGAACACCTTCCATACCCGGAGGGTGTCGCTTCCGAAAATTTTCCGGCACTTCACGGCAAAGATGTCGATGCTCTTTTCGGCGCATTCGTTTCCTTTCTTACCTGACAGCGACGGGTTGCCATATCGCAGGAGGAATGCCAGCCTGCCTGAGCAGGTTGAGTCATTGTCCATCTGCAGCTTCTTTATTACCCTGGCCGAATCGAAGACCATTTTTTGTCCCGCCGGCTGGACCTTAATGTCTGTTTCGAGCAATTCTTCAAGGGATACTTCCTTCATTTCACTGCGGCCGGGGGCTGCAAACCGGAAACGGACATCAGCGGATAAAAACAGGTCGCGGATCATCTCCCCTGTCTTGGTCCTGAAAGCCTGACCCGTTGAAGAATCCTCCATGATCTGAAGGTAATCGGAAAAATCGGAGAGTTTATTCTTTGCGGCGTTTTCGAAGGCCCTGAGCGAGGACTGCGATAAACTGTCGGATGAAAAAACGGAGGTTATGCTATCGTGAGCCATACGCTCACGGGCATTCTCCAGCGCCGATTCATCCGATTTCGCGTCATTGCAGCTCTTCCCGCAGGTGACCAGGTAGATGAGGATTATTGCCGATAATCGAAAAATCCGTTTCATTTACTGGCTTTTTTAACCCGGAATTTCAACACCGAGATCTTATCCTCCCTGAACCGGGTATCGAGGATCTCAATATTCTTCAGGCTTCCGGTCGGGATGGTGAGTTTATCGATAAACTCCTGCTTGTTCAGCAGCTCCATGCCGGCGGCCTCCCTGTCGTGATAGACCTGGTAGATCAGTGCATCCTCACAGATCATCTTTTCCAGCCGGCTCCTGCGCTTTTGCCAGTCGGCGACCTTCATCTCCGAAAAGAAATGGATCATCAGTGCATAATCGTTCGGATGAAGGCTGATGACTTCATGATGGCCAAGTTTGGTCAACACACGCGTGATGGTGTCGGTTTTATAATAGGGCGAGGACACCACCATCCGGATGCTGCTTTTATCGGTTTTCAGCTGAAAACAACCCTCCGGACTGCAGTAAGCGGTAACCGGCGACTCATGTTCCAGCAGCAGCCTGATCTCAACCTTGCCGTTGGTTACCGGTTCGCGGGTGTCGGCATCAAAAAAACAGAACTGGTACTCCTGGGTATTAAAGAGCCTGAAAAGTCCGTAAAAAACACAAAATACGACCAGTACAAACAGGGGGATCAGGATGAAATAACGGTTGGCCGATGTCGCCGGACGGGCCGCAGGAAGGATCTCCCGGTTCTGATAGACAAAATCGTCCCAGTTTGCATAGCCGGCAAACCTGCTTAAAAAGTTCCGCATGTCGATCCGCGGAAGCGAGGTTTGTGTGCCCTTCATATGGGTATAAAACCACTTCTCGCTGATATTCGCGTTGACCCTGCGCACCAGCTCCTCCTGGAAGTCGGTAATCTCCTGTCCCTTCCAGCCGGCAATGGATGGATTGATCCCCGGGTAAGACTGTTTCATGGTCTCCACGATCTTCAATTTCAACATCTCAAAATATTTCTGATCGTTTCGCGACAAAGTTGATGGTTTTTTGTTTTTCCTGCTGGCAGAACCCTTGTAAAACTTTTACAAACGTTTTACAAGGCTGTTTCAACCCTTCACCGGCTGGGCTGACCTATTTTCGCCTCGTGATTCGCACCCGGGAATCATCCCCAAATTTATAAAAAAGAAGATCAGATATCCATCAATTAAAAAAAAGGAGGAGTTTCAATGAACAGAAAAATCACTGCAATTTACAGCATCACCCGAATCGTATTCCTGGTTATCGCCATGGTTGCATCGGCTGAAAGTTTTGCCCAGAAAAAGACCGCTGCAATGCGCATCGGCACCTATGATTCCAGGATCATCACCTTTGCCTGGTCCAGGACTGACTTTTTAAAACAAAAAATGATAAGGATCAGCCAGCAGAGTGATTCGGCAACAAAGGCCCATGATACTGCCAAGCTGAAGGAGGTTTCGGTCGGAGCCATATCGTTCCAGCACCTGCTTCACCTGATGGTTTTCAGCAACGGATCTGCCGCATGGATCATGCCGCTGATCAAAGACAAACTCCCCGAACTGGCCAGGGCTGAAGGGGTAAGCGTGATCCTCAGCAAATGGGAAGTAACCTTCAGCGATCCATCGGTTGAGATCGTTGATCTTACCGCGAAGGTAGCCCAGCTGTTCAACCCCGGTGAAAATATCGACAACATGGCGGCGGAAATAAGCAAACAGGAACCGATTCCTATCCGGGAATTTTCCATTGAAAATGAGATGCTCGAAGGATATTGCAACCGTTTTGGCAAAAAATAATGTTATCTTTGATCAACCAAATAAAACCAGATTATGATAGAACATGTTCATACCCACATTACGTTGGAGCTGCAGCAAAACACACGTACCGATACCATTTTCATCCTTACCTCCATCCTGTTAAACCTGATCACCCTGGCAATCAATTCGGGGATGGCTGAAAAATCGCGGACCGGAAATGCTACCCTGGCCGTAATGTTTATGTTTGTGCTCCTGCTCGTTCTGGTTAACATCGTGGTCATCATCGGGCTTCTGAAAGGAAGACAAACCAGGACCAAACTTGTCAACGGGCTCATTGCCATGTACAAGGATCAGCATGTCGACAAATATTATGACGAATCACTGCTGGTCAACTACAATGTCAGGTACAACCTGTTCATCATGGTGGTGATCTGCACCGGTGTAATCGCAACCGTGGTACCCTTTATCCTGAGATGATCCTTCTTATTACCTCCGTGATAATCATGATAATTTCCTGATTATCTTCTGTATAATTAATTAAAGTGACACCATTAAAATATTCCCCATATGAAAACATCTATGAAGATCATCCATTGGTTCCCCCGGATTTTATGTATCCTGGCAATCCTGTTTATCAGCATGTTTGCCCTTGACGCGTTCAATGGGCGCGATACCATCTGGCATGAGCTGGGTGCCTTTGCCCTTCACCTGGTTCCCTCCTATATCCTGATACTTTTCATGGTGATCGCCTGGAAATGGGAACTGATCGGAGGTTCCATCCTGATCATGATGGCTCTTGGTCTGACGCCATTCATCTACATCCATAATTATAACATGAACCATTCGGTTGGGATGAGCCTGTTTATTATCCTGATGATCAATTTTCCCTTTATCCTTACCGGGGGACTTTTTATCCTGAGTCACTTTATGAAGTTGAAGAACAGTCCGCGGGAATTACAAAACCAGGTTTGACTAAGCCTGGCATCAACACGGCTCGCCGGTTATTCCGGCAAAGACACGGTTGCCTTCTGGAAAAAGTTTCACCTTCAGCCAACCATTTATGACTGAACCTTTTTCATCCGGAAAATAATTCTAATTTTATTGCTTAATTCCTCCCTGATATGTTGGATAATCCGCAATGAAAACTTAAAAAAATCCTGATGAAAAAGAATCTACTTCTATTGATCACAGTCTTACTAACAGGCTGCGGTTTGATTTTCGCACAGAATCCTCCTGTGAAAATGCCCTTCATGGTTAACATCGAAGGCGGAACATTCAAAATGGGTAACCAAGCCGGAAATAATGATGAGAAACCGGTTCATTCCGTCACCCTCAACAGTTTTTCCCTGGGGAAATATGAGGTCACCTTTGCCGAATTCAAAAAGTTCATTGATGCTGCCGGCTACAAAACAGATGCCGAACAAACCGATTCATCAAGGCACAAGCACGGGTTACTCCCCAGGGGCGTTTACAATGGAACCTGGAACAAGACGATGCATGGAAAACCCCTGCCATTGTCCGACTCGCTGAAACCTGTCGGGAATGTCAGCTGGAATGATGCCATGGCATATTGCGAATGGCTGCGTTCTGTTACCGGGAAGAAGTTCCGGCTTCCGACAGAGGCGGAGTGGGAATATGCAGCGTCAGGAGGCGTTAAAAGCAAACACTTCAAATATGCAGGCAGCAATAACCTCAATGAAGTTGCCTGGTATCTGCAGAATTCTGACAGAAAAGCGCATGTTGTAGGGCAAAAGATGGCCAATGAGCTGGATTTATATGATATGGCCGGTAACCACCGTGAGTGGTGTTCCGACTGGTACGGCGAAAATTATTACAAAACGAGCCCCGGGGACAATGCTGCCGGACCCGATATGGGTACCAACCGCGTATTGCGCGGAGGTTCGTGGGGCAGCAATGCTGACCGTATGAGGTTCACATACCGTAACAAGGATCTCCCCTATAACAGTGCGCTTGATTTCGGTTTCAGGGTCGCCATATCCGGCGAACCGGTGGTTAAAAAGGTGGTTCCCCAGACTACCAATACCCTGATGAATGAACTGGATACCAAAGGGTTCATCGATATTTACGGGATCAATTTCGATATCGGCAAGGCAGTGGTTAAAGCTGAAAGCTTCCCGGTGATCGACCAGATCGTAAGTTACCTGAAGGAGAGTCCAAAGGTGAGGATTATGATCGAAGGTCACACCGACAATACCGGAAAGGAAGCTTTAAACCTCTCTCTTTCCGACAAACGGGCACAATGCATCAAGGCTGAAATTGTAAAACGGGGAATAGATGCCGGCAGACTGGAAACCAAAGGTTTCGGAGCTTCAAAACCAATGGCCGACAATAAAACCGCTGCGGGACGGACTCAGAATCGCAGGGTGACGATCAAAAAACTATAATGTTTTTTGGGGAACAGGCAGTTAAAACGGGTCAGTTTACCACCAGTTTTTCCATCCGAACCTTCCTCAGGGAATATGCCTTTACCAGGTATATTCCCGGCCTCAGCGAAAGTGCAAGTTGCCCACTGAACGCTGGTGCCAGTTTTTGCTCGCGGATCAGGTGGCCGTAAAGGTCACAAACCTGTAAATCAACAGGCATCTTTTCATCGGTAAAATCAACATTTACCAAACCATCCTTGCAGGGGTTGGGATGCATCCTGATACCCGCAGGAATGAAAGTATTTACAGTACCAGAAACATCCGTCAGGAATGCCTTCAGGGCAGCCGTTGGTTTTCCGTCGGCGCCCCAGCAGCTTAACTGGTAGCCACTCCAGCTTTTAGCCCCTTCGGGTTCCCAGTAAATTACGCCGAGACCCTTGTTGCCCGGTACCGCCTTGACCTTTTTAATTACCGCAACCAGCATGTCGTAGGTGTTCTGCACAAGGGTATAATCCCCTCCCACCTCCACCACCATAACCTCTTTGCCATATCGGTAAACCATGTCCTCCAGGTTGTTGCCCAGACTGCCGATCGTAGCGGTATAGTCTGTACCGATCCAATAGGGATAATAGGACAACCCGATAATATCAAATTTTACGCTGTGGGAAGCGGCGTTGTCGAAAAAGGTGCGGCAGCGGGCATTGTCATGGCCCTGGTCAACATGAACGATCACCCTGATGCTGCTGTCCACCGCCTTTGCGGCATCAAACCCCTTGTTGAGGAACTGGGCGAGCTGGGGCCAGTTTGCAGTGGATCCATCGGGCCAGAGCATTCCCCCGGTAATTTCGTTTCCGACCTGTATCCAGGCAGGGATCACCCCGCAACTTTTCAGGGTATCCAGCACTTCGAAAGTATGGTTGTAAACATCCGCCAAAAGCTTGCTGAAGGAATGACCCGTCCAGGCTGCCGGTTTATTTTGTTTTCCCGGGTCGGCCCAGGAGTCGCTGTAGTGAAAATCGATCATCACCCGCATCCCCTTGTCCCTGGCTCTCATGGCCATGGCAACCACCTCCTTTTTGCTGCAATGGCCGTTGATGATATCATTTGAAGGATCGACCCACACCCGTAACCTGATGGTGTTGATCCCGTGGTCCAGCAGGATCTGCAAACAGCCGGACTCAACTCCGGTGGTATCGTAAAATTTATACCCCGTAGCCTCCATCTGCGAAAGCCAGCCAATGTCGGCCCCCTTCACAAACTGTGCCTGCACGGGGAATAAAAAAGCGCCCCAAACCAACAAGATGAACAGCAAAAAAATGCCATTCCCATGATCCTGACGGGGAAACACAAGAATGGCACTGGTTTTCATCATTTTCCTTTTTACAGGTTTTCAGCCGGGTTATCGCTTGCGACCGCCATCACCCGTACGGGTTTTTGCGGCAGGTGCAGCCGGTGCAGCCGGTGCGGCCCGCTGAACGTTGGTGCGGTTGTTGTTGTTCTGGCTTCCCCGCTGTCTGGCCTGGTTTTGCATGTCCATCTCCTGGCGGTTGAATCCGCTGTTTTGCTGGGCAGGAGGCTGGGATATCCTGTTCTGCTGGGGAGGGGGTTGCGGCGGCCTGTTTTGCTGAACAGGAGGTTGTGCGATCCTCTCCTGCTGAACGGGCGGCTTTGCTGTTCTGTCTTCCCGAACGGGAGGCTGGGATATCCTTTCCTGCTGAACGGGAGGTTTGGCCGTTCTGTCTTCCCGAACGGGAGGCAGAGGCGTCCGCTCCTGCTGGACGGGTGGCTGGGCAGTCCTGTCTTCACGAACCGGCGGTTTTGCCTTTCTGTCATCGGTCTTTGGCTGGGCTGATTCCCATTCCCTGCCATTATGTTTTTGCCAGTTACCATTATCGTTCCGGTAAACATCTCCTTTCCTGTCGGTAAAGACATTGTTTTTCTCTCCGCCGGTACGAACCGGTGGTTTAGCCTCCCTGGAATTGGTGTTATTGCCCGGCCGGGTCCCATCGTTGCCGGTACGGTCGCCGGGTCGCTTCCTGTAATTGGAGGTCTGGCGGACCGGCCTGGCGCTGCCGTCGGTTCTGCGGTTATAGATGTTGGTTCTGTTATTGGTGATGTTGACGGTATTATGCCCTTCCCTGTATACAGGGGGCCTGGATCCATAATAATGGTTATAGGGCGGATGATAGGGCGGGCGGTACATGGGTGGTCCCCACCAGCCTCCGTGATGACCCCAGTGGCCTGCATGGCTGTATTGGAACCATCCTGACGACATGGTATATCCCATACTCCAGCCGAACCAGGGGTTATAGTGCATACAGAATCCATAGGTTCTCGGGTGAGGGTAATAATAGGTGCCATAATAGGGTTGGTAAACCCACCCGGTTCCGTAGACAACAGTGGGCCCATAAACATAGCACCCTGTATAACCCGGAGTGTAGCCTATATAGACAACGTCGGGCTGCACATCATAAATATAGACATATTTCACATTGTAGGCGGGATCACCGGGAGGAATCCGCTGTATATCGTCGGGAATGGAGGTGGCAACTTCCCAGGGTCCGGCAGGACCGGGTCCGACGAACCACACGGCATTGTCGCAGACATAATAGATGTTCCTGTAAAGCAGGACGGTACTGGCGGTATTCAGTCCGCGGGCAAGGTCGGTGCCCTGTATTCTTTCAAATTTAGGATCCCCGTCATAGGAAACCACGCATTTGGCTGTCTGCCGGTCAACGGCTGCTGTCTGCGGAATTTGCGCATCCATCACCGCATCCTTTGATGCTTCGGTTCCGGCAATACTGGCCAATACGATATCTTTATCCGACCCTTCCGGGATCCTGGAGAAATCGGGAGGGAGGTTTTCGGAATCGATAAATGACCATGAACCTGTAAGAGAGGAGGAACGGTACCATCTTCCGGAGATGAGGATATAGTATTGATTGTCATCGATGGTCATGAAGATGTTATCGTCGGTGTTCGTCACATAAAGGAGTTGTGTACCCTGGATTGGTGAATATTTGGGGTCACCCTGCGACTGAATCAGTTCGGCAGGCGTGGTGCGGACAATGATCCGGGGTATGCCCGTTTTTTTGCTGGCAGGCTGGCTTATTCCTGCTGAGGGATCATTGGCATCTGCATTATCCTGTTGCTTTGTAAGCTCATCAAAATACCTGGAAACGTTTGGAGAGGGTGCCTGAATATTCGTCCAGGCGGCATTTACAGGGTCCGGTGACCTGTACCAGTAGTTGCCGCCGTTGAGATAATAGCTGCGGTCCTGCATGTCGCGGAGGACCAGGAACGGGGTATTGACGGCCCGCTGCAGCCCCGCATTCTCAACATCCTGGAAAACGGGATCACCGTCATAGGATACCAGTACCGCATTCTGCTTTGAAAAGATGATCTCGGGTGGATCGTTTTTAAATTCGGCGGATTTCCTGACGGCTGTTTGATTTAAGGCGAGTGTTGACTTTAACTCGTCGAGCGAGAATTCCATATTCCAGCTGGAGGCTTCATCCTCCAGGATTTTGGTGAAGTTCTGGATTTTTGCAATACTGATGGTGTCGATTCCCGGGAAACGGACATTCAGTATGTTCACATCGAAGATGGTACAGATTCCCGATTCCCGGTCGGTACTGAACTTTGAATCGGTCCAGATCGCTCCGAACACAGGAGTGGGGTTTTCCTGGGTTGTAATGGAAATGGCAGCCCGGGTGAAAAGATGATCCCGTTTCATGGAATCGGGTTGAGGCTGATACATGATCACGGTAGATTTTGCCGTTTTAATTTCTTTCGGCCAGCTTCCTTCGGCCAGAAGAAACACCGGAAGGAAAAGGATAGCGGCCACCAGGATGGTTTTTGCCTGACTACCCGCTGATAATAAAGTCTTCATGGTTTCTTTTGTTTTTAATTTCTGGGACTATATCAGTGCAATTTACAACAATTATAGTGCCAGAATGGAGTAAACGGAGATTAAGAGACGAATTGCCAAAAAAAGGCCGTCCCGGGAACCCGGGACGGCCTGACCAAAACCTAAAAACAACAGATTGAT
>CAIYQH010000010.1 GCA_903928285.1 uncultured Bacteroidales bacterium | reverse complement strand
GGGCGATGTGCTGGGGAAAAAGCTGGTATCGCTCTGTGGCAGCGCTGAGGCTGTATTCAGGGAACCGCGACGTTACCTGAAGAAGATGACCAGGATCGGGGATTTGCTGGATCAGGCGGTGGGCAACAAACAGATTTTGCTGCGGGCTGAAAAGGAGGTCAGGTTTACGGAGAAGTATCGTATTTCGGCGCTTTATTTCCAGGATGCGGTATATCCCCAGCGTCTCCGGCATTGCATAGACAGTCCGGTGATCCTGTTTTACAAAGGGACTGCGGCGCTGAACTCGACGCATGTGGTCGGGATCGTGGGTACGCGCAGCGCCACCGAGTATGGCAAAGCGTTGACCCATGCCCTGGTTTCCGGGCTGGTACAACAGCAGGTGCTGGTTGTCAGCGGGCTTGCCTACGGCATTGACAGTTGCGCACACCGCGCCTCTTTGGATGCCGGCCTGAACACGGTAGGTGTACTGGGGCATGGCCTTGATACAGTCTATCCCTGGCTGCACCGCCCGCTGGCAGAGAAAATGGTGATGCAGGGCGGACTGGTCACAGAGTTTCTCAGTGGCACCAAACCCGACAGGACCAACTTCCCTAAACGTAACAGGATCATTGCCGGGTTGGTGGATGCCCTGGTAGTGGTGGAGGCCGGCCGGAAAGGAGGCGCGCTGATTACGGCTGATATTGCCAACTCCTACAACCGCGATGTTTTTGCAGTCCCGGGCAGAATCAGTGATCCCTACTCGGAAGGGACGAATTACCTGATCCGGACAAACCGGGCATCGCTTATCCAGAAACCCGAGGATATTGAATTCCTGATGGGGTGGAAAGAGGCAGTTACCCCGGTGAAACCGGCACAACGTAAGATCTTTGTCGAGATGACGCCCGAGGAGGAGAAAATTACGGAACTGCTGCACGAAAGGGGGCAGCTGGGAATTGATGAGATCTGCCTGCTGGCTGAAAATTCCATGAGCCGCGTGTCGGCCTCCCTTCTTAATCTTGAATTTGAAGGGGTCGTAAAATGCCTTCCCGGGAAAGTTTATGAACTAATTTGATTGTTCAGGAATGCTGACAGATGCTTTAAATCCGAGTACCATAACAATGATCGCCGATCCGAAGGAAAACAGACTCAGCAATTTGAAATCGCTGGTCAACAGGCAAAAATTGAATATCCCATGGAAAAATAACGCTCCGAACAGGCCTGTAAGTGAAAATACCACCCTGCCTTTGATGAATTTAGCCATTCCGACAAAGAAACCCATGATCACTGCAAACATGATATTGGCTGGAACAAAAATAAAGGCGTACAGGGTGGCGGGGAAATTTGCCTGGATGTTGTACAGGTTAAATACATACAAAATCAAAGCAAACGTTGAAAATCCAAGCGCGGTCATGATCGAAAAGGTAATGGCATCAATAGGTTTCTGAATATAGGGTCTCTTAACAAAAAAATAACGAAGGATGATGAACTTGCCAAACTCGGCACTACCGCCAAGGGTAATGAAGGAATAGAAAAGAATTCGTTTTAGGCTTCCCAGCGTATTTAAATTCATTGCCGCTGACAGGATCTCAGCGCCCAGAAAGACCAAAATACCAGCTCCGCCTGCCAGAAAGCTGTATAATAACCCGGCGCTGAAACTGCTTCTGCTCCGTTTTTTAAAATACAGGATGATGAACAGGGCAATGAGCGGGGCAACAGCTAATGTAAGATATGCAATTGGTCTCATAGAACAGGTGTTACGGTATATTCCTGTCAAATGTAATTAATTTTTATACTTTTACAAGAAAAAAATATAGTTCTCTCTTGGAAGGAATCGTTGTCAAATCGACCGGAAGCTGGATTTCTGTCAGGTTGCCTGATGGAAACAGGGTTGATTGCAAACTGAAGGGCCAGTTTCGGATGCAGGATATCAAGCATACCAATCCGGTGGCCATTGGCGACAGGGTGGAAATTGAACATGCCGGGGCCGACAGCCATGGCATGATTACCCAAATAAGGCAACGTGACAATTACATCATCAGGAAATCAAAGAATTTATCCAAGATATCCCATATTATCGCGGCCAATCTCGATCATGCCTACCTGATTGTAACGCTTGCACAACCGCAGACTTCGAATGGTTTTATTGACAGGTTCCTTGTGACTGCTGCCGGATACTACATACCGGCAAGTCTTATTTTTAATAAAATCGACATTTACACCCCTGACCTTTTATCCATCCTGGATGAACTGACCGGAATTTATGAACAATGCGGGTATCCCTGTTACCGCGTTTCGGCAACCCGCGGCGATGGCGTGGCGAAGATCAGGGAACTTTTAAAGGGCAGGATCAGTTTGTTTTCAGGACATTCCGGAGCCGGAAAGTCGGCCCTGATCAAAGCCATAAACCCCGCCCTGAATCCACGGATCGGCAGGTTGTCGGAAACCCATCAGAAGGGGATGCATACCACCACCTTTGCCGAGATGCTGGAATTGCAGGATGACGGGTTTATCGTGGATACTCCGGGTATCAAGGAGTTCGGATTAATTGATTTCGAAAAATCGGAAATTCACAGGTGTTTTCCGGAGATGGACCGCCTTCTGCCTCAATGCCAGTACAAAAATTGCACGCATACCCATGAACCAGGATGTGCCGTAAAGGGGGGAATCGACACCGGCGCCGTTAGCTCCCTGCGTTATAATTCATACCTTAGCATCCTCAATGATCGCTAAAGAACTGATAACAGACTCGGTCATACCGGTCAAGCCATCTGATACGGGCGCGTTTGCCATCGTACAGATGGAGGATTGCCGGTTATCGCATATCCCCGTGGTAAATGATCTGGAGTTTCTGGGCGTAATCTCCGACAAGGATGTCGTTTCGTTACAGGATCCCGAAAACTGGGTTGGTTCCGGACTTCTCCCCTTAAACCAGGTCAATGTTGAAGAAAACCAGCATATCTATGAGGTCATAAAGCTTTTTGCAGCATTGAAGCTTACGGTGTTGCCTGTTGTCAATTCGAAAAATCAATACCTTGGTGCCATTACCCTTCAGTCG
>CAIYQH010000009.1 GCA_903928285.1 uncultured Bacteroidales bacterium | reverse complement strand
TCCTGTGCATGTCTGTATTTCGTTTCCCGGGCAAATTTCGTCATGCTGAAAATAGGCGACCAACATTCAGGTTAGCTTTGATTGCAGCGATTGTATATATAAAGGTAAAAATCATCCAGCGTTCGAACGTCAGCCATCTCTTCTGCCTTCATTTTAAATCCGAAATTGTTTTCAATGATCACAAAAAGATCTACAAAATCGAGGCTGTCGATCCCGAGATCTTTTTTCAACTCTGATGCAGGATTAATCCTTGCTTCATCAATTTCAATTTCATCGATCAGGAGCTGGTTTATTTTCCTGATCATCTCATCTTTTTGCATGGTAGGAGTTACTTGACCTGTGCAAAAATAATGATTTTATCCATTCTTGTTAAAAGAAAAGCAGGTCGGTTAAAAAGTTTGTAACTGGCACCGAATTAGCATATTATCATACTTTCCTGATGATCAGGGAAGAATTTGTACCACCAAACCCGAAAGAATTGGAGAGGAACGTCCCGAATTCACAGGGGAGGGTTGTAGTGGCAATATTAAGTTTTTCAGAATCTTCATCCCTGTTTTCAAGGTTTATGTTGGGGGCGATGAATCCGTTATTCATCATGAGTGTAGAATAGATTACCTCGCTGGCCCCCCCCATCCACATTTCATGTCCGGTCATGGATTTGGTACTGCTGATCAGGGGGCGGGCGTTTCCAAACACCGTATTGATTGATTTGGCCTCATTGCTGTCGCCGGCAGGTGTTGAAGTTGCATGAGCATTGATATAGGCGATTTCCGACATGGAGATGCCTGCGTCAAGAATGGCTTTCTGCATGGCCCTGACCGGTCCCTCAACGTTTGGCATCGAAATATGTTCGCCATTGGATGAAAATCCATAGCCAATCACTTCGCCGAAAATGGGTGCTCCCCGTTTGATGGCAGATTCATAGCTTTCGATGATCACCGTGGCGGCTCCCCCGCTTGGTACAAGGCCGTCGCGGTCGCGGTCGAACGGACGGGAAGCTTTTGCAGGTTCAGATTCGCGGACGGAGAAGGCATTCAGGGCATCAAAGCTGGCGGTGGATTCGGGGTTGATCTCCTGTGCGCCGCCACAGATAATCATCTCCTGTAAACCCTGTTTGATCAGCAGGTAGCCGATCCCGATGGCATGTGAACCACTGGCACAGGCTCCGCTTATCGTGAAATTTACTCCTTTCAGCCTGAAGATTACCGACAGGTTCATCGATACCGTCGAATTCATCGATTGAAAAATATGGCCGGAACCAATCATCATGGTATCCTTTTTCTGGCGCAGGATATCAACCGATTCGACCACCGGGACCGCCGAACTGTCATTACCAAACAAAATCCCGACTTCATGCGCATCCAGGTAGGATTGCTCTATTCCTGCATTTTGGAGCGCCTCGAGGGTTGAAATATAGGCATATTCACCCTGAACAGGCAGCCCGATGCGCATACGCCGGTCAAGAACCGACTTTAGGACCGGCCGTTCAACCATACCGGTTAACCCTGAACGGAACCCCATTGCTTTTCTGACAGGATCAAAGATAATTCCCGACCGACCCTCATACAATGAAGTTTTTACCTCCCTGAGATTCTTTCCGATCACGGAGTAGATGCCCATACCCGTTATGACGACTCTATGCATAGTTTATTGGAATGACAAATTGACAACTGTTAAAATCATCCTGTAATATTCTTTATTCGATATTCAATGTTCCATTTTAAGTATACAGTCCGCCATTCACATTGATAACCGCCCCCGTAACATAGGATGCTTCTGCGGAGGCAAGGAAGCCGACCACAGCGGCCACCTCTTCAGGTTTACCGAAGCGGCCGGCCGGGATCATGGCTTTCAGCTGCGTTTCGTCGAGGTCCTGCGTCATGTCTGTCCTGACATATCCCGGAGCAACGGCATTCACCGTCACGTATTTCTTGGCGACCTCCTGTGCCAGGGCTTTGGTAGCCCCGATCATCCCGGCCTTGGCGGCCGAATAGTTGGCTTGTCCGGGCAAACCTTTCACACCGGAGAGCGAAACAATATTGATGATCCTTCCCCATTTTTTAAGAATCATATGCTTCACCAGGTGGCGGGTAAGATAAAGAAAACTGTGGAGGTTGGTATTGATCACATCGTGCCATTCTTCATTTTTCATCCACATCAAGAGTGCATCCTTGCGGATACCGGCATTGTTCACGAGGATGCTTATATATTCGCCCTCATGTGCCGCTTGCCATTGTCCCAATGACAGTTCAATCTCCTCCTGCGAGGCAACATCAAATTTAAGGATCTCCCCATCACTTCCCTGCCCGCGTACAAGCTGCAGTGTGGTTTCTGCCTCCTGCTGACTGGTGTTATAATTGATCAGGATATGGTATCCCATGGCGGCAAGTTTTATGCAAATAGCCCTGCCGATCCCCCTGGAGCCACCGGTAACGAGTGCAAAGTTCATAAGTTCTGGTTTGAAATCGAAAGTTACTTTTTTTCAACAGGTTTTTCGGTAAGCCCGAATTCAGGCCTGTTTTTCATTATGTAGTCTGCAATTAGCCTGATTTCCCTGTATTTGGTTGTGTCTTCCGTAAATTTTGGAACGATCGCCCGAAGCGCTTCAAAAGTTTTACAGGAAAATGGCGAAAGACGGGATTTGACATTTAAAAAATCAATGGCCTGCAGGATGGCAATCATCTGGATGGAAAATACAATATATGTATGATCTATCACGCGTTTGGTCATCATCGCCGCATTGGCGCCCATGCTTACGATATCCTGGTTGTCGTTGTTATTGGTGATACTGTGAATCGACATGGGGAAGCTTAATGTCTGATTTTCGGCAACCGTTGATACGGCTGTAAACTGCATCCCCTGCATGCCCAGGTTAAAGCCGAGTTTCCCGAGATTGATAAACGGAGGCAGTTTCTGGTTCAGCTTATCATTCATCAGGAAGTTCAGTTGCCGTTCAGACAGCATCGACAGTTTGGTAATGGCTATTTTTAATTTATCCATCTCCAGGGCGACATAATCCCCGTGGAAATTACCGCCATGGAACACGTTTCCTGCCTCGCTGTCGATGATCGGGTTGTCGTTGGAGGAGTTGACTTCATGGGTCAGTACAAGCGCAGCATTCAGAATCGTGTCGAGAATGGGCCCGAGTACCTGGGGAACACACCGGAGGGAGTAATATTCCTGGACCTTATGGGAAAATATCTCCACATCGCCACCGGTTCCGTTATAAAGATGATCGGCCCTGCGACGGATCAGCCCGCTGCCCCGGAGAATGGTCCGCATGAGGCGGGCAACCTGGTTTTGTCCGTAATGCATTTTAACCTTGTTCAGCCCCTCGGAAAAATGGTCATCATAGGATTCCACGATCTCGTTGATCATCGAGGATGCCAGAACAGACCAGTCGAGCAGGTTCCGGGCATGGATGATATTGATCAGACCGATGCCGGTCATGGCGGATGTTCCGTTGATCAGCGACAACCCTTCGCGGATATGCATGGTTACGGGCGTCAGCTTTTCCTCCTGAAATACCATTTCAGCAGGATGCAGACTGCCGCGATACCACATTTCCCCTTCGCCGATCAGGTTGAGGGCAAGATGGGCTAACTGCACCAGGTCACCACTGGCGCCCACTCCGCCATGTTCAGGGATAAACGGGTTTATATTCCTGTTGATCAATTCACAAAGCAATTCCACAACCTCAACATGGATGCCCGACCTGGCCTGCATGAAGGTATTCAGCCTGGCAAGCATGGTTGCCCTGGCATACATGGCGGGTAACGGTGTGCCGCATCCCGAGCAGTGACTGCGGATAAGATTGTACTGAAGCTGCAGTTCGCTGTTGCCGTCGATTTTATATTGGGCCATCGGACCGAGACCGGTGTTGATACCATAGATCACCTTTCCTTTGGCAAACTCTTTCAGAAACTGGTAATTAGCCTCAACCTTTTCAACCGCATCCGGGTCAAGTTCTATCTTTTCATCCTCGAAAAGGATCTTATGGAAATCATCTGTGGAAAGCTTATGTAGTCCTACGCGTATCATCGTTTCAATTCATTAATGCAGTGCAGTTTTTTCTTCCTGAAATCTAATTTACAAAAGTAGAATATATTTTGAAAAAAGTGTTATCTTTGCACCCTCGAAAATGGCCCCATAGCTCAACTGAATAGAGTAGCTGACTACGGATCAGCAGGTTGGGGGTTTGAATCCCTCTGGGGTCACTGAATAGTTCTGGATGTATTGATTTTATTGATGGTTCAGAACGTGGTCGTCAAAAATGGTTTTTTTGACAACCTATAAAACCCAAACGTTAAATCGTAAAGATTTGTTCGTTTGGGTTTTTTCTGTTCTATTCTGAATCCAACTGTAATCCATTGATACCTGTAAACCTGGTTTGCCTTTCTCTTTTAATCCGTTTGAAGTTTTCGTCGATGCTGATAATTCCAGAAACTCATAGCTGATTGATCGTAAAGGCAATGGGATACCGGCCTGGCTGAAACCTGCGAATGAAAGGATGACGTTGACCGTTAAGATCAAAACCATATACCTGGTCATCGGGGAAAGGTTAATCGCAGAAAGGACGAAACTGCATCAGAACATTGTCCTGAACGCCTGCGGGAACATCACAATGTAAGTGCCTGCCAATATTGCAATGTGAAGGGCCTGGTCGAAGCTGATGGCAGCGAAATATTTAACTTCGTTTTTATTCCAGAAAATCACTTTTACCTTACTGGTTACAAAATCGATGATAAAATGTGCGCCGCCGTTAATCAGACTGAAAACAATCCCCTGCCTGATGGTTAATCCAAGTAATACAGGACTTAAAGCAATAAAAAAAGATGTGTAAATTCCGACATGAGCAAACAGATAGGCAATTTTTGAGGCTTTCATTCTGCTGGTCCCGCTTCCCTGCAAAATGAAATCTGCGGCAGCATGCATAAAGATCAGGATGATAATTCGAAACATGGTAGTTTATTTTAGTGTGAGACAGGTAGATAATTTTGTATCAAATAATCGGCGGCATTTGTTGTCCATTGATCCGACCTTTGCTAACCAACCGGAAAAGCTAATTCGACTGTGGTCCCTTTTCCGGTCTGGGACCTGATGCTGATGGTTCCTTCGTGCAGGGTGATGATCCGCTGGACCAGGGAAAGCCCGATGCCTGATCCTTTGAATTTCATGGCATTGCTTGCCCTGAAAAACGGCTGGAAGAGGCTGTTCCTTTCAGCTTCAGGGATGCCGATACCACTGTCGGAGACTTGCAGATGGATCCCATCGGGCCTCGATTCAAGGATAACATCAACAGCATTGTTATCCGAAAACTTGCATGCATTATCGATAATATTGATGATTGCAATCTTGAGTAAAAAAGGAATCCCTGAGATGGTGATCCTGTCAGAAGTTTCAGGAAGTACAGGGTAATGAATTTCAATACGGCCCTGATAATTGGTCTTGTCAAAATGCTCCTTGATCTCCCATACAAATTCATCCATCCTGATCTCCTCCTTCTTGATTCCGGATGGATCAAACTCGGTCTGAGCCAGACTCAATAAATTTTGGGTCAGCAAGTCAAGACGTTCTGCTTCTGATTTTATCTTTTCAAGTGTGGCAATATAATCATCCGGCGATCTTGGCCTGCTGAGCGCAATTTCAGCTTCCCCAAGTATCGCCGTCAGCGGATTTTTCAGTTCATGGGAGGAGTTGTGAATGAAATTCTTTTGAAGCGTAAATGAGTCCTCCAGCCTGTCGAGCATCTGGTTAAAGGTTCTGGTCAATTCGGATAACTCATCGTTGCGTGAATTTTCTTTCAACCGCAAACTCAGGTTCGTTGCCCTGATTCGTTTGACATTTCGAAGAATATTTGAAATCGGGTACAGGACATTCGTTGCATAAATTTTACCCAAAAGAAAAATGAAAATAATGCAACCTGCAAAGATGAGGATCAGTAGTTCAAGAAGCTTTTTTTGCTCCTGGATTCCTGTTTTATTGACAGCAG
>CAIYQH010000008.1 GCA_903928285.1 uncultured Bacteroidales bacterium | reverse complement strand
GTTTTTCTCGTATAGTCTTATCATTTTGGGCTCGTTTATCCTTGCAGCCGGTTTTGTCCTCTTTATCACCCCCTATAAAATAGTACCGGGCGGGGTTTATGGTATCTCCATCGTACTCCATTATATGTTTAATACGCCGGTTGGTCTTGTTGCCCTGTGCTTTGATATTCCCCTCACCCTGATCGGGATGAAATTTCTTGGTCCCAGGTTCGGATTTAAAACGGTTCTCGGCTTTTCCCTGACGGCTGTATTTACCGATGGGCTCACCTATTTGTGGGGATTTCAGCCGCTGGTAGTAGGGGATGCCCTGTTGTCGTCCATCTTTGGAGGAGTGCTGGCAGGTGTCGGGCTCGGTCTGATTTTTAAGTCAAAGGCGACATCCGGGGGAAGCGATATTGTCGCCATGATCATCTCAAAATACACCCGGCTTCCCCTTGGTATGCTGATGATTTATGTGGATTCGGTAATCGTACTGGTTGGATTGCTTGTCTTCCGCGACTGGAAAATCCCCCTTTATTCCTGGATCGTGATCTTCATTACCGGCAAGGTTATCGACGTAGTGCTGCAGGGCGTCAGTTATGACAAGAGCCTGTTCATCATCTCCGACAAACATGAGGAGATCAGGGACAAGATCCTTAACAACCTCGACCGGGGCGGTACTTACATCGACGGTCATGGCATGTATAACATGTCGGAAAAACGGATTATCTTCACGGTTGTAAGCCGCCGGGAACTGGCATTACTGGAGGAATATATCCACGATATCGACCCGAAAGCCTTCCTCACCGTCACCGATGCCACAGAAATACTGGGAGAAGGTTTCGGATCGCTGCAGGAGAAGGTGACATCCTGAGCCCGCGTTAAATACAGGCCCGGGAATAGTTTAGTGTCGGAACAGCTTCATGATATCCTGTCCGTTCGCAAAAATCAGCAATCCGAAAAGGATCACCATGCCTACTACCTGGGCATATTCCATGAACTTGTCGCTGGGTTTTCTCCTGAATATGATCTCATAAAAAAGGAACATGACATGGCCCCCGTCAAGCGCCGGGATAGGCAAAATGTTCAGCACAGCGAGCATGATCGATAGAAAGGCGGTCAGTGACCAGAAAGCAGGCCAGTCCCAGGTTGAGGGGAAGATATTCCCGATGGTGATAAATCCTCCGACAGATTCATACGCCTTTTCCTGTGAAAACAGCAGTTTGATCGATTTGATATAGTTGCCGGCCCCGTCAAAGGCCTTCACCACGCCAACCGGTATGGCAGTGACCAGGTTATAGTTCTTCTCCCTGAATTTAAAATAGGTGGTCGGTGCTTTGTGATAGACGCCGATCAGTCCAGCGGCAGGTACATTGACGGGCAGGCGCAGCGTATCCTTTCCCCTGACGATCATCACTTTGACCGTTTTGTTTTTATAGCGCTGGATGGAGGCTCTGAACTGGTCAAAATAGACCAGTACGGAATCGTTCAACCCGATGATCTTGTCGCCGATCTGCATCCCGGCTGCCTTTGCGGGTGAGCCGGGGGAAAATTTACCTGCTTCGAACGGGAACCTGACAGCAATGAAATCGGGTGATTTTTGTTTGATAAGCTGGCTGATAAAGCCTGAAGGCACCCGTACATCGATATTCTCTCCGTTACGCACCACCTGCACTGTTTTCGCCTCCTCCAGGATGATCGTTTTCGGGATCGCTGCAAAATCCTCTACCTGCTTGTGGTCAACCGTCAGGATCCTGTCGCCGTCGCGCAGACCCATCCTGTAACCCAGGGAGTCAACGGCAATACCGTATTTCACCTCCGCGGTAGGAAGGTATTGTTCTCCCCACATCGACAGCATGCAAATATAGATGACAATAGCCAGCAGCACGTTTACAGTTACCCCTCCCAGCATGATGATCAGCCGCTGCCATGCCGGCTTTGACCTGAATTCCCATGGCTGGGGCGGAAGTTTCATCTGCTCTTTGTCCATCGACTCATCGATCATCCCCGAAATTTTCACATATCCGCCCAGGGGGACCCAGCCGACGCCATACTCGGTATCGCCTTTTTTAAATTTGAATAGCGAAAACCATGGATCAAAGAAGAGGTAAAACTTTTCAACCCTGGTTTTAAACAACCGGGCTGCAATAAAATGGCCGAATTCATGAAATATGACCAGGATTGACAAACTCAGCAATAATTGAACAATTTTTATGAAGATTTCCATGCGTTTTTTTTATGACAGGTTCATTGAATGGTTGATATAGGTTTCAGCTCGTTCCATGGTTTCAACGTGGGTGGCTACATAGTCGTCATAGCCGGGTTTTGAAACAAAGGAGCTCGTATTCATGCAAAATTCGACTACTTCAGGCAGATTCAGAAAGCCAATCCGTCCGTCGAGAAAGGCCTTAACGGCTGCCTCGTTGGCTGCATTCAGGATGCAGGGCATGTTTCCTCCCTCCTGCAATGCGATGTAGGCCAGGGCAAGATTGCGGAAAAGTTCCCGGTCAGGCGGTTCAAAAGTAAGGCTGGGATAGTCGGTAAAACTGATGCGCGGAAGGTCGGATTTTATCCTTCCCGGGAAGGACATGGCATAGAGGATCGGCAGTTTCATATCGGGCAGTCCGATCTGTGCCTTCACCGAACCGTCAACAAACTGCACCATCGAATGAATCACCGATTGCGGATGGATGACGACATCAATTTGTTCAGGTTTAAGGTCGAACAGCCACCGTGCTTCGATCACTTCCAGCCCCTTGTTCATCATCGAGGCCGAATCAATGGTGACCTTATGTCCCATCGTCCAGTTGGGATGGTGCAAGGCATCTTCCCTCTTTATGTCAAGGAGGTCATTCCTGCTCTTGCCGCGGAAGGGTCCGCCGGAGGCAGTAAGGTAGATTTTTTCAACGTTGCCGGGCATCTCCCCTATCAGGCATTGAAAAATAGCAGAATGTTCCGAATCGACTGGCAGGATCATGACATTTTTTTGCCGTGCCCCGGCCATCACCAGGTCGCCTGCAATCACCAGGGTCTCCTTGTTGGCCAGCGCAATATTTTTACCTGCGCTGATGGCGTTCAACGTTGGTTTCAACCCCGCATAACCAACCAGGGCGCTGATTACCAGGTCAATCTCTTCCATTTCAACGATCTGTGCGATAGACTCCTGGCCCGCAAAGACCTTGACAGGGTATGATTTTAAGGCCTCTGAAACTTTTGTATAACAATCCGGGTTGCCGATTACCACCGCATTCGGGCTGAATTCAATGGCCTGCCTGATCAGCAGATCACAGTTGGTCTGGGCGGTCAGCACCTCCACACCGAACAGACCGGGGTGGCTGCGCACCACATCGAGCGCCTGGGTTCCAATGCTCCCTGTTGATCCTAGTATGGCGATGGATTTCTTCAAAAGCGTGCAGAATAGGTTAAAAGGTAATATAGTCTTTGGGATTCAACGCGTTACCGTCGTTCCAGAGTTCAAAATGAAGATGGGGACCAGTTTGCAGTTCACCGGTTTCCCCGACAATGGCAACAGGTTCGCCGGCTTTCACATATTCGCCGGTCTTTTTCAGGATGGCAGAATTATGCTTATAAATGGAGACAATGTTCTGTGAATGCTGGATGACGATCACATAGCCGGTTTCAAGGGTCCAGTTGCTGAACAGCACCGTGCCGTCCAGGACGGCCTTTACCGCCTCATTTTGTTTTGCAACAATGTCAACGCCATAATGTTTTTGTGACGGATTAAAACCATTCGTAATGACTCCCTTCAACGGGGCAAAGAACAGAACCCCACCAATCGATGCCTTCTTCTGACTCGCTGTTTCCATCGTCTCCATTTTATAGAGGTTGTACTTGTTCTGGTTTTCCACATCAAGCCGGAGGAGGGAATCTTCGGCGGAATGTTTGATTTTTATATGATCATAAAGTTTTAAGGTGTCCTTAACCAACGGCTTGTCCTCCGTCAGGTCCTTCCCGTTGATGACATCCCGGAGGTTCTGGATGAACCGGTCCTTATTCACCAGGTCACGTTCGATAGAATCTGTTTTAATCTGGAGCCGATATAGTTTTTTGGTAAGTCCCACACTGGTGTAACCCGGGATATACTCCCGCAAGGGGGTAAAGGCGATGAGAATGCTGGTGAGGAAGATCAGCACGATGGTAAGGGTACCCAGCGCTATGAATACATTCATCCTTGAAAGCCGGAAGGTAAACCGCTCCTCAAGTGTATCATCGGTCATGAAAACAAGGCGATATTTATTCCGCCATTTTTCAGTCCACTTCCCTTTTCGTTTAACTTTTCTTTCAAAAACCATGTCGCACGCGCTGTTCCTTCAAACGGTGCAAATATCGGAAAATTATGCGATTCCGCAAATCTTCCACTACTGTCCCTAAAACAGGTCATCCATGGCGGGTCAATGGCGTGTTGCCCTTCCATATCTGATAACTTTCGGGATATATCGGGTCTAATTCAAAAATTTAAAATATTTTTGTAAAATTATAGTTATTATATCTTATAAAGGCCTTAACGTTTTGAGATCGTCGAAGAGTTTTACCCTCGCCGTGTTGATTCTGTTTTTATCTGGGTTGATCATGCTTAGCTCATGTTCAACCAAGAAAAATACTTTTGTCCGCCGGAGTTACCATAATCTTACTGCACATTACAACGTTTACTGGAACGGAATGGATAACCTCCGGCAGGGGCTTAAAGAATACCAGGCCGGATTAAAAGACAACTATGCGCTGGTGCTGCCTGTATACAACTATGGTGATAAAACCAGCTCCACCAAAATCGCCCAGTATGCCGATATCGGCATTAAAAAAGCCTCCAAAGCCATCACCAAGCACTCGATGTACTTTAATCACAAGGAGTATGTGCGGTGGATCAAAGATTCCTACATGCTTATCGGGAAATGCTATTTCTACAAGCAGGACTACCCGATGGCCAGGCGGACGTTCGAGTTTGTAATCAAGACTTACAACCAAAGCGAAATAAAATATGCTGCCATGTTATGGCAGGCAAGGGCGAACATTCAACTGGGCGATTACAACAGGGCAGAGCCCATGCTCGATATGCTGCAAAGCAAGATCAGGAAAGGCGACGCACCCGAGAAATACGAAACGGATCTGAACCTGCTTTATGCCCAGTTTTATATCCTGCAGAAAAATTACGATGCGGCCATTCCCTATCTGAACCGTGCCCTTGAACTAAAACCCACGCGGGCGGTGAGCACCCGTTGCAAGTTCATCCTGGCACAGATCCGTGAACTTAACGGCGATTATGATGAAGCATCCAGGCTCTATCTTTTTGTGTCGAAGCATGCCAAAACATACGAGATGGAATTTAATGCCAAGATCAACCTGGCTCAATGTTATACGGCAAAAAGCGGGAATCGCGAGGTTATCGTCAAAAAGCTCACGAAGATGCTGAAGGAGGATAAGAACAAAGAATTCCAGGACCAGATCTATTACGCACTGGCCCATATTGCGCTCAAGGACAGCGATACCGCAAAAGCCATCGGCTTGTTTAAAAAATCTGTCAGTACCAGTAAAACCAATAATTATCAAAAGGCAATTTCTTCTCTCGACCTGGCGGATATCTTCTTTGGAAACCGCAATTATGTTACCTCCCAGCTCTATTACGACAGCACGATGCAGTTCCTTCCCAAAGACTATGCCTCCTATAAGGACCTTGCCAAAAAGACCAGCACGCTTACCGAACTTGTAAAAAACCTCCAGATAATACAGCGGCAGGATAGTCTTCAGAAACTGGCCGCAATGCCTGAGGACCAGCGCAACAAGGTCATTGACCAGATCATTGCCAAACTGATTGCCGATGAGTTAAAAAAACAGCAGGAAGAACAAAAAAGACTGCAGTCCCAGTTTTTCCAGAATCCTAACGGAGGACTTGATCAGCAGGCGATCGGATCAAAGGAGGGCAGGTGGTACTTCTATAATCCAACCACCATGTCGATGGGATTTTCAACCTTTAAACGGAAATGGGGTCAGCGGGTGTATGAGGACAATTGGTTCCTTACTGACAAAACGGTAGCCACCTTTTCAAACGAGGCGGAGAAAACAGATTCTATTCCGGGGTTGCCCAACGACACTACCAAACAGGGAAAAAAGCTGCTGGCAAAGTTAAAGAACCCGAAAGAGAGAGCCTATTATTTAAAGGATATCCCGTTTGATACCACCCGGATTAAAGCTTCAAACAAGATGATCATCGAATCCTTTTATCAGGCAGGGTTTATCTATGCTGAAGGACTCGGAGATTATGGAAATGCCACACAAACGTTTGAAACGCTGTTAAGCAGATTCCCCAAAAACAAATACAAGCTGCCGACTGAATATGAACTGTATACACTCTATACGCATCTGCAGGACCAGCCAAAATCCGATCAGTTCAAAAACCAGATCCTGACAGAAAATCCTGAAAGTGATTATGCGAAACTACTGGTGAATCCTAATTTCTACAAGGAGATAAATGCCCGGAAATCGGAAGCTGCGCAACTATATACCGACACGTACCAGGCATTTGCAAACCAGCAGTATTATATGGTCATCAACAATGCCGACCTTGCACGGACCAAGTTTCAGGCGGATACCGCCTTTATGCCAAAATTCGATTATTTACGCGCTTTGGCGCTTGGAAAGATCGAAATTGTGGACTCCCTGGTGGTTGCGATGAAAAAGGTGATTAAAGATTATCCTAAAAGTTCTGTAAAGCCCCTGGCCGAAAATGTACTGGCCTTCCTGGGAACACAAAAAGATGCCCAGGGAAAACCGATCCCTGCCGACTCGGTTGCGGTGGTTGACAATACGATGAAGCTCTATAAGTACGACCCTGCAGCCGTCCACTTTTATGTGCTGGTGGTCAATGACAACCTGGTCGACGTCAATGCCCTTAAGATCAAGATTACCGACTATAATTCCAAGTTCCATGACCTTGAAGGACTGATGGTTAACAGTCTTCTGCTGGACCAGGGCAGGCAAATGGTGACGGTAAATAATTTTGACAACAGTGAAACAGCCATGAATTATTTTCTTGGGATTCTCGACAGTAAGTATATCTTTACAAAACTGGAGAATGCAGGTGAGTATTTTGCTTTTGTAATCTCCGTGGAAAATTACCCCATTCTTTATAAAAATAAAGATGTGCTGCAATATGTCCGGTTCTTTGAAAAGAACTATCCAATTCAAAAATAAGCG
>CAIYQH010000007.1 GCA_903928285.1 uncultured Bacteroidales bacterium | reverse complement strand
GCAGGCAGGCCATTGCGAAAGCGGAGCCACCTCGAACCTGTATCATTTTAACGGGCTCGACATCTCGGAACCCATGGCTTTCGGTATCGGAAACGGATTATATTTCAGCTATATACCATTTCTGAAAATCCAGTTTGCCCCTATGATTTCTTTCCGGAACCTGCCTAATACGGTTTTCAAAAGGTCAACAGCTTACCTGGGAGTGGAGGCAACGGTTGTTAAAAATATCAAAGACCCGAAGGTGGCCATGGAGATGCTCGACCGCAACCTTGAACTGGGAATCCCCACAGGATGCCAGGTAGGTGTTTTCCAGCTGACATTTTTCCCGCCGGAATACCGCATGCACTATAACATGCACAATCTTGTGGTCTTTGGAAAGGAGGGTAACAACTACCATGTAAGCGACACCGTGATGGAGTTTCCCCAGCTGATATCCTATGAAGACCTGCTGCGGGTCCGGTATGCCAAGGGTGCCTTTGCCCCGCAAGGCAAAATGTACTGGATCAATCATCATATCGACCGGCCTGTTGACTTGAAACCGGCTATTATCAAAGGAATAAAGAAAACGGTATATGAAATGACCGGGATTCCCTTCCCCCTCATCGGGGTGAAGGGATTGCGGTGGATGGCACGCGACCTGAAGAAATGGCAAAAAAAACACGGTAACGACAAGGCTTCATTTTACCTTGGACAAATCCTGCGCATGGCCGAGGATTTCGGTACAGGCGGGGCAGGTTTTCGTTACATCTATGGCGCTTTCCTGAAGGAAGCTGGAGAAATTTTCGGTCATCACGATCAATTACTGGAGGCCTCCGACATGATGGGCAAAACGGCCAATAAATGGCGCGAATTCACCTACATGGGGGCAAGGAATTGTAAAAACCGTGCAAAACCTGAAGAAGATTATGGTACGCTTTCTGAAAAACTGCTTGAGATCGCAGAGGACGAACAGAAGGTTTATGAGAAACTTAAAAAAATAAAATTTTAATGTCCCCTCAACCTATCATCGAGATCCGGGAACTGACGAAAATATACAAGGGAACGGAGGAGCCTGCAATCAGGTCTATTTCGCTCGACATCTACCCCAAAGAGATTTTCGGATTACTGGGCCCTAATGGCGCCGGAAAAACCACGACCATCTCCATCCTTTGCGGCTTGTTTCCCGCCACCAAAGGCAAGGTGACCATCGACGGACTCGACATCCATAGCCAGACTGAAAAAATCAAACAGATTATCGGCGTGGTTCCCCAGGATATCGCCCTTTACCCTACCCTCACAGGCAGGGAAAACCTGGCATTTTTCGGAAATATGTACGGTCTTTCAGGTTCTTTGTTGCGCGAACGGATTGACCATTATCTCCATGAATTCGGGCTGGAAAAGCATGCCCATAAACTTGTCAGCAAATATTCAGGTGGCATGAAGCGCAGGGTGAACCTGATTGCGGGATTGCTGCACGATCCAAAAATACTCTTCCTTGACGAACCCACCGTGGGCATCGATGTTCAGTCGCGGGTTGTGATCCTGGAATACCTGAAGGAACTGAACCGTAAAGGGGTAACCATCATCTATACCTCCCATTACATGGAGGAGGCTGAGCATCTGTGTTCCAGGGTCGCCATTATTGACCGCGGGAACATCATCTCGATGGGTAATCCAAAAGAGCTGCTGGAAGGCCATCCTGAGTTTAAGAACCTGGAAAATATTTTCATTCATCTGACAGGGAAGGATATGAGGGATTGATCATGAGGAAATATTTTTCAGTATGCCGTAAGGAGATGTTGCTGCTGATCAGGGATAAATCGGGCCTGGCGATGCTGTTTATTATGCCAACCGTGCTGATCGTTATCTCCTCGCTGATGCAGGAGCTGGGATGGAATTCGCTCAGTAAGGACCCGACCGTAAAGGTACTTTTTGTCGACAATGACCAGGATAGCCTGGGAGTGAAAATCAAAAAGGGCTTTAGCTCTTCCGAATCGTTTACAGTCACCGATAGTTTGAATCACCTGCCCCTTACCGCTTCAATGGCAAAGGAGTCGGTAAGAAAGGGTGATTACCTGATAGCCATCGTTGTTCCCAAAGGCGCTACACGGACGATGCGCGCCAATGTGCGTCTTTCCGTTGCCAAAACCCTTGCCGGATTCGGCATGGGCAATCCTATGCTGCTGAATGACGTTCACTTCAGAGATTCGGTTAATGTCACAATCTATTTTGATCCCACTGTAAAAAAGGCCTTTAAAAATGCGCTGATCAGTTCGGTCAGGGAGAATTATTACAGAATCCAGACCGAATGGGTGTTTACCACCTTCAACCAGGAGATGGCGCTGCAGATGCCTATGTATAAACCACCGAAAGAGGCCTTTCCCGAGGTGCTTCGGTTCAGGGAAGAATTTCCCTCGTATCGGGAAGCTGAGCTGATCCCCAATTCATCCCAGCACAATGTCCCTGCATGGACAATCTTTGCCATGTTTTTTATCGTTATTCCCCTTACCCAGAGCCTTATCCAGGAACGGGAGGGAGGAAGTCTCTTCCGGTTGCTGACCATGCCGGTACCCTATATGACCCTCATGATGGGAAAGGTAGGCCTTTACCTTGTCGTTTGTCTTGTACAAACAGCGGCCATGTTACTGGCGGGGGTATTTCTGCTCCCCCTTTTCGGGTTGCCGATGCTTGTCCTGGGAAACGACCTCCCTGCCCTCCTGGTCATGACCCTTGTAGTTGCGATGGCTGCCGTAGGATATGGCCTGATGATCGGGACAATTGCCAAAACGCACCAGCAGGCCGCTGCATTCGGCTCCATTTCGGTCATTATCCTGGCCGCGATGGGCGGATTGTGGGTTCCCATCTACCTGATGCCTCCCGTGATGCGCGAAATTGCCCAGCTGAGCCCGCTTAACTGGGCGATCACCGGCTATTACAACATCTTCCTGAGGGGTGGCAGCCTGATACAAATAGCGCCGCAGGCGATGAAACTGGTGATCTTTTTCCTTTCTACCGTCGTTATCACCGGAATTTATCATAACTTTAAAAGTCCTTTGAACAACTGATTATGGAACTCACCGACCGGAAAGAGATTATTGTCAGGTTTTCAGAGGTTGACTCCATGCGTATCGTATGGCACGGCAATTACCTCAGGTATTTTGAAGACGGGCGGGAGTCCTTTGGTTTAAAATACAACCTCGGTTATCTCGATGTTTACAGGCACAACATCATGATCCCGCTGGTAAAAATCAACTGCGATTTTAAAAGTCCGCTTGCATACGGAGATACGGCGATTGTCGAAACCCGCTTCATCCCGGCGGAGGCAGCAAAAATCGTGTTTGAATATAAAATCCTGCGTAAACAAGATCTTGTCATCGCTGCCACAGGCACCTCAACCCAGGTATTTCTCACCCGGGAGGGGGAACTTTTACTCACTGCACCCGGTTTTTTCAACGACTGGAAAAAACAATGGGGCCTCTAAATGTTGATGGCATGAAGCCTGTTTATATTCTGAACGACAATATTATCTCCTCTCTGGGATTCACGACAACCGAAAACCTCGCTGCCATTGAAAAAGGTACCATCGGCATAAGGCTGGTTGATGATCCCGACCTTTACCCGGCTCCTGTGCAACTATCACGGGTTGATAGCGACGAACTGAACAAACGGTTTTCGGCACTTCCTGAACTTCTTAAAAAAAACATCCCGCCAGGTAGTTTTACCAGGCTTGAAAAATTTATGATCCTCTCCATTCATGAGGCGCTTGCCGGTCAGCCAGTGGCTCCGGGAGATCCGCGAACATTACTGGTGATCTCAACCACCAAGGGGAATATCAACCTGCTCGAAGCGCGATACCAGTCATCCTTCAGCCATAAAAGGTTATATTTATGGGAACTCGGGCGGATCATTCAACAGTTTTTTGGATTTATAAATCTGCCGTTAATTATTTCAAATGCCTGTATTTCAGGAATTGTAGCCCTGATGACCGCTAGCCGGTTTCTGAAGTCGGGTGGCTGGGACCATGCGGTTGTAACAGGCGGGGATATCAATTCCGAATTTGTTATTGCCGGGTTTCAGTCCTTCCAGGCCATCAGCCCCAGTCCCTGCAAACCATTTGATGTGAACCGGACAGGGTTATCGCTGGGCGAAGGTTGCGGAACCATGATCCTTTCGGTCGAACCCGGTAAGGAAAGGAACCCGCACATTACGATAACCGGCGCTGCAACCACCAACGACGCCAACCATATCTCCGGACCATCGCGTACGGGTCAGGAACTGGCGGATGCGATCGGGTTGGCGATTCGGGAAGCATCGCTCACCAGCGAAGAAATCGGTTTTATTTCAGCACACGGAACGGCTACATCCTTCAATGATGAGATGGAATCAAAAGCCTTTGAACTGGCAGAATTAACGCAGGTTCCCGTCAACAGTTTCAAAGGTTACTGGGGACACACCCTGGGTGCAGCCGGGATGATCGAATCAATCGCTTCCGTCTGGTCTATGAAAGAGAATGTACTCTATCCATCCGCCGGGTTTGATACCATTGGGGTCCCGGTCCCCCTGAACGTTATTAAATCGGTCACAAAAAGGCCTGTCAACGCATGTCTGAAAACCGCTTCCGGTTTCGGAGGATGTAATGCAGCCATAACCTTCCAGAAAATTTAATATGAACCTTTTCATTACCTCGTATTGCCATCTTCATGATAACCGGGTAATCGTGAACGACCGGCTCGTTTTTTATCAGGAAAATATTCTTAAATTTGCAGACTTCATAAAAACTGTCTATAAGCAGGAACAACTTAGTTATCCCAAACTTTACAAGATGGATTCTATCAGTAAACTGGGATTTCTTACAGCGGAAATGGTTTTTAAGGAGCGATCAATTGAAGGTTATAATCCTGGGAAGGTGGGTGTGGTTTTATCCAATTCCAGTTCAAGTCTTGATACCGACATTGTCTTCAACGATTCGATCAAAGACCGGTCAGGTTATTTTCCAAGCCCTTCAGTGTTTGTTTATACCCTTCCCAACATTGTGATCGGGGAGATTTGTATCAAAAACAGGATCAAAGGCGAGAACGCATTTTTTATCAGTGAATCATTCAATGGTAAACAAGTTCTCAACTATGTGAACGAGCTGTTTGAAAGTAACAGGGTTGATGCCTGTTTGTGCGGCTGGGCAGAGATCATGGGAAGTCAGTATCATTCCTTGATGATATTGGTCGAAAAGGAAAATACCGGTAGCGTTGAAAACTTTCCTGTTGCTAAAATGAGGTTGTTTAATGAGGTGAATCTTAATTTATTAATGATACGTAACTGACCCGTTAAGATGGATGAATTAATAGAAAAATTAAAAAAAGAGGTAATCGAGCAGTTAAACCTGGAAGAGGTATCTCCGGAAGATATCAATCCTGATGCCTCCCTGTTTGGCGAGGGGCTTGGCCTTGATTCAATTGATGCGCTCGAACTGATTGTTCTGCTGGAAAAAAACTACGGAATAAAAATCGAAGATCCCAAAGACGGAAAGAAGATTTTTCATACCAACTTGAGAGTTCAGTATATTCGATCTGGAGTTTAGAGATATCATCTGATACCTTATGTTGACTAG
>CAIYQH010000006.1 GCA_903928285.1 uncultured Bacteroidales bacterium | reverse complement strand
TTTTAAGGTAAGATTGTAAATTTCCAAACATGTCGTATTCATATTCTCCTTTCACTTTGTATTTTGGATCAATTGAAAATTCATATATTCCATTATTATTGGTTATGGTAGTATTCTGTTTTGAAAAAGGATAGGAACTTTCAATCGAATAATCTCGATAGGGAACCGCAAACCCTGTTGATGTGTTGTCCTGTGTTTTATAGGAAGTCAAATTCGCCATAATTATCTGGTTATTCTTCCGCTCAATAACTTCAACCGGGTTTGCAATATGGTGATTTAAAATCAACTGGTTCCATCCACAAGCTTCGGGAGTACAGGCTCCATTAAGATTACCTGAATAAATATCATTTGGGTAAAGATAGGATGTCATTAATGTATCGCCACTGCTGTTTACTGTTTTAGTTGATTTCATTTGTTCTTGAAGTGTGTTATAAGATTCCGTTGTGTATGTAGAGACAGTGTTGCCATTTTGAGCATATAAATTAACGGTTTTTTCCTTCAGAAAACTCTTTCCTGATCTAAGGTAATATGCATCAATGAGGAATTGCATTTCACCTACCTTCGCGACCCGGTTTCCAATAACATAACCCTGATTGCTTGTGTCATAAGTATAAACTTCTTCTTTATCCGGATTACCTGATAAATTTTTATAAGTGATTTTATTCAATAACCCTCTGCAGTATGAATTACCTGACAGTTCTCCCGATGTAAAGTCCAAAGCCAACGGATACACTGGTTTATGGTAGCCCAAAACTGTATTATAAAAAGTATTACCCCAATTCCCCTCTGTTTGTTTAAATGCATAATATAGATTATACTCACTATCATAATTTAACCAGTTACCTGTGATAAATTCATATTCTTTAGAACCGTTTTCTGATTTTTCTTCCACCGTTGAATAGCCGATATTATCTCCTCCAAATCCATATAAAGTTTCAACGGAGTTAGCATATAAATTGTAACCACATAGAGCAGCAGTCGCACCCAACCCATTTCCACAGAGCAGGAAGCTGCTTAGTCCATTTTGCCGGTTAAATACAGGTTGGATATAAAATGGTTCACCATAAAGAACTCCGCTGGAATAGTTGAATGCCCGGGTGTTAACTGCATAATTCCCATTAGATTCCGTTATGTTTTTAATTCGTATGCCACCGCAAGGTGTATTTTCTCCAACATGCCCGCCATGCAGACCAGACATCGCGTAACCATATGTATTCCCTTCATAATCGAAATCAGAAGTGCCCCCTGTTGGATATTTTATTTCCTTAAGGATGAAGCTTTTAGCAAAATTTCCATTTGGGTCCCTGTTTCCCCCATAATCATAAGGTGGCATGGGACTATGATCCATAAGGCCATTAAAACTGGATGTTGCATTACCAGTACCATTGTAGGCTTCTTGTAAACAGATAAAATCAAAATCATCATAGAAGCCACCCGTTGCTTTTGGGAATAGTCTTCTTGGACTCTGTGCCTCCGAAAGCGAAACTGAACAGTTTGAAAATCCCCAGTGGTCAAAGCCATCAAAACTGGTGCGGGGAGGAAGTTTATTTTCCCCAGTGTCATCTCCGAAATATTTAAATACGTATGGTGGCTCATGCATTGTCATATTACCTGAATATTTTGTCAACTTATCGAGCCGAAGACGATTTTTCAAATCCATCTGATTTCTGAGTGTAAAATCCGAAATGAAATAGGTGTAAGAAAAATCCCAGACCAGTAGTTTTTCAAATTGGTTCCAGACCTCAATTCTCGTTAACGCATGGGAATTTGGAATATCTTGCCTGGCATGGTTTGATTTGAAAACAAGTTTAGAATGGTTTCTTGAAAAAATTATTGTGTCCAATACTTGAACCGTATCTGTAATTTTTGAAAAACGGATGGCTAATTCATATGCAGAATGCCAGCTGAAATTTAGACTTGACTCATAATTACAGGAACTGCCGTTGGTCATGTCACATGCATCAATAGTGCCGGAATAACCTGTTTGATAATGGCTGATCTCCTTATGGTATTTAAAGTCAATTTTATCAATACGGTTTGCAAGTTCAATTTTCGTCAACATCCAGCTTGTAGCTTCGATTTCCCCAACGTCCACATTTTGACCTATTTGAGACGATTGGTCATAAAGAATATCACGATTAAGGTCGAATCCCTGTGCATAATCTGTTCGGATGGTGCTTTCAAATTTTTTAAAATGGTATTTGATGCCTGCATTGTCTGTTGCAATAAATTCCGCCTCCCAGTGACTGCATACACCATTGAAACAACTATTGGTAATTTGGGTTCGGACACATTCCATTTCCAAGCCACTGTTGTTTTTCAAAAAATGGACCTTAAAACCTGTATCTAATACAAATTGGCCGGAGTACCCACAAAAATTAAAATTGTATACGTCAGGTTCCGCATCAATGAGTCGTTCAGCAAGTTGTTCAAATTCTGTATCTGTTGGCAGGTCTAGAGCACTTAACTGCTCTTTTGTACGGATCGCAAACCTGTCATTTGAGAAATCAAACTTTCCCTTGGCTCCAACGGTAATGGCACCGCCAGCCGATAAACTCCATCCTAAACCGACCCAGGAAGCAATATCGTTTATTTTTATTCCAGAGGCATGATAGTTCATGGTGACCGGTAAGGTATAAGTACCACATTTAAATTCATATAACGGGATACTAATATTTGGCGTTCCATTATAATAGCTTACCGGGTAACGCCATATTTGCCAAGTTCCGTCGCCGTGGGAGAAGCCGGTGTTTTAGGGAAAAATGGAGAAACTTCTTGCCCATAAAACACTAAGGATTTCAGGACAAAGAAAATCATTAAAACAATTGTAATGGTGTTTAATTTCATATATGATGTCATTAACGTTTAATAGCTGGTCCGAAAATTTGTTAAAGTTTTGATATTTATTTTTTTTCAAGAAGATTCATTAAGTTGCCATTTGAAAATTTCACATCCCTTCTTATGGAAATTTCGGGATAGTCAATCAGGTTGTAATTTCCTCCCTGAGAAGACTAACCTATATGAGTGTTTTTCTCACCAATGATAAGATAATAATTTCGATTATTCCGGGTCAACTTTCCTCAAATAAATATTCCGATTTTCGGAAATAAATTGATCAACACAGTTGTAGTCAAACGAAAAGTAGACATTCTGAACGACGGCAAATAATTTCTCACAAAAGCTGTTTTGCCGCCATTGTTCAACCAAAGTGATCATCTGCGAATGCTTGTCATGAAAAGTCATTGGAATTTTTGGCTGCAAATTGGCCAGGATCGATCAACTACACAAGATGCTGGTGGCCGAAGGCTTACGAATAAACAGCTAATACAATAAAACAAACAAACCCGACACATTGGCCAGGTTCGTTGTTTCATTCTGTGGGCGTTGCAAACGCATAAACCTTTGTTGTCAAAATCATTTGTTATCGAAAAAAGAACTTAAGGCTTTATCAAACTCGCTCTTCCTATTTTCCGGAACATTAACATATCCTATACTTACATAACCAATTCTTATATCTTTCCAATATAGACCACTAACTGTTTTACCTTCTAATAATAATGTCTCCGGCTTATATTCATTACCCAGCTCTTTAGCAATCTTATATGTTAACTCTAAGCTTTCAAATCGTTTATTTGCAATAATATCACCCAACAAGAGTATATTATTATAATTCAATATACTACATCCAAAGTCAGATATATATATTTTAGTTGAGTCTGAATAAGTGTATTGATTTTCTAATTCCTCATGACCACCAACTAAAGTAATAAGCTTATAACCAGATGGTATCATCATAGAATACTTGACATTTCTAAAAATTGGATCTTCTATGCTTGCATGTTTATATTGTACATGAACAATGCCTAAACTACTTGCACATGACACAATAAAAAATATTGATATAATAAAAATTGACGTTTTCATGATTTAAGGTTTATATCCTGTTGGCAGAATGGGCTGATTTGCTGGGGTTATCATTCTAATCCCAACACCGCCAATGTAGGCACCAGAAGGATCAACACTCTTAATATAATGAGTTCGTAGCGGTTGGCCGATTTGTCCTCGAAGAACGTTTTCCCTATAAACGGCCTGCCATTCACTCCTCTTAACTTCATCTTGTAGCCGGTCATCCAACAGGCCTCGATTCGCATCTAAGCAATGAAACATCTCATGTGCTAAATCTGTAGTCGCGTTTGTTTGCCCTCCATCTGTAGTCGGTAAAATGGCACCTGATGGATTCCAGGAAATCGTTCCTCCGGAGCCACCCTTTAAATTTACACCGGCTTGTGTTAATGATTGAAGAGAACCTGCTTGAGATGGATCTGTCTGAAGTTCATTTGCATAGGCCTTGGGCGTACTACTTTCTTTAAACTTGCTGTCTCCATTGACAATATCGACTATAGTGAATTTGTTCTTTGATCCTTCAAGTTCCGAAAGCATTGAAGCCCCTTCTTTTCCTGCATAAATCTGACCTAAAGCATCTATAGTTTGCTTTAAAAAGCCTCTAACCTTGCCTGTATACTCTGTACCATTTTGATATAACTTGCCGTTTTGATACAAATAGTTTTGATCGTTATGGCTAATAAATATGGAATCACCGTTAATATCGATATTAAGAACCGGATTATTAGCTGCATACTGATATGGAGTAAGATTAGTGTATTTCTCAGAAAATCTGTCTGGAATATGAAATCTCCCGATCGCCGGGTCATAAAACCTCGCCCCGTAATCATACCACTGCAACCCGTAATCCGTTTGCAACTCCTTGCCGTTGTATAAATGGTTGTTGGCCAGGTCGGCGCCGGATGTATAGCAAAGCGCTTCGGCCTGCAGGCCGAAGGGATAGTAATGCTGGTATTCGGCGACCTGGGGCAGGCCGGTCGTTGCCGGCGCATAGGTGGCGCGGGTGTTCCCCAGGTGATCTTTCATAGGCGCTTTTCACCCCGTCATGGTTGGTGGCCCAGTTTACGGAGGAGATGTTCCCGTTATACTGAAGGGGGGCGGA
>CAIYQH010000005.1 GCA_903928285.1 uncultured Bacteroidales bacterium | reverse complement strand
TGACCAGGGTAAGAGAACCCAGCCCATATTGTTTCCCGACGCGGAAGTCGTCGGCCCCGAAACTCGGGGCGATGTGAACGATGCCGGTACCATCTTCAGTGGTAACAAAATCGCCCATGACCACGCGAAACGGATCGCCGTCGGCCGGCTGCGCATAGGACATCAGCTGTTCGAAGCGGATACCCTCGAAACCGGAACCTTTGAATTCGGCAACCACCTGGTAGGGGATATGTTTATCGCCTTCATGGTAGTTTTCCATCTCCAGCAGGCTGTTCTTCTCAGGGAAGTACTGGTGCAACAGCTCCTTTGCAAGAACCACCGTTTGTTCGGTGAAGGTATAGGGGTTGAAGGTCTTTACAAGAACGTACGTAATATCCTTCCCCATGGCCAGTCCTGTATTGGATGGCAGGGTCCAGGGAGTGGTGGTCCAGGCCAGGATATAGAGTTCGCCGAAAAGGTCGCTGAAGAGAAATTCCGACTGAGCGTTGCGGATTACCTTGAACTGTGCTACAACCGTATTGTCTTTCACCATTTTATAGGCGCCTGGCTGGTTCAGTTCGTGGGTGCTGAGGCCGGTGCCGGCGGCAGGGGAATAGGGCTGGATGGTGAATCCCTTATAGAGCAATCCCTTCTGGTAGAGCTGGCCCAGCAGGTACCAGACACTTTCAATATACTTGTTTTCGTAGGTGATGTAGGGATCGTCGAGGTTCAGCCAGTAACCCATGCGGATGGTAAGGTCGTCCCAAAGGTCCTTGTATTTCATAACCTCGGTGCGGCATTCTTTGTTATAATCCTCGATGGAGATGGATTTACCGATATCCTCCTTGGTGATGCCCAGTTTTTTTTCGACCCCGATCTCAATGGGAAGGCCATGGGTATCCCATCCTGCCTTGCGGCTTACATAAAAGCCCTTCATGGTCTTGTAACGGCAGAAAATGTCTTTGATGGAGCGGGCCATCACATGATGGATCCCCGGGATGCCATTGGCGGAAGGTGGTCCTTCATAAAACACAAAAGGAGGAAGGCCTTCGGTGGGTTTCAGGCTCTTTTCGAAGGTGTCATGCTGCTGCCAGTAAGATTGGATTTCGTCACCAATCCGGGTCAGGTCGAGATTTTTGTATTCAGGATATCGTGCACTCATGGTTGTTTATCAGTCACCGTACGGGGAAAATCCCCATCCTTCAGCCAATAGCTTAAAAAGGCGTGCAAAATTACGAAAATTTCTTTAATCCAATGATATAGGGTTGACAGAAATGAGTTGAATGGCGAAATCGCAGTATCTTTGCACGACGCAATTCCAACTGCCATGAACGACAAAACCTCCATTATTCTCGAAAACATAATGTCCCGGAAAAGTGTCCGCATCTTTACCGGCGAACCCTTGACCAAAGCCCATCTGCTGGCGTTGCTGAAAGCGGGCATGGCGGCGCCTTCCGCCAGGAACCGGCAACCCCTGGCCTTTGTTGCGGTGACCGATCGGATCATCCTGAACACACTGGGGGATGGATTACCCTATACCAAGATGATCTACAAAGCAGGTGCGGCGATCGTGGTTTGCGGCGATGCAACCGTTGAGCTACAGGATGGGGCCATTGACCTGTGGTACCAGGATGCGGCAGCGGCAACGGAGAATATCCTGCTGGCAGCAGAGGCCATGGAGATGGGAGCTGTGTGGTCGGCGCTTTATCCCTATCCCGAACGCGAAAACCATGCCCGTGCGGTGCTGAAACTCCCCCCCGTCATCACGCCTTTCAGCATTATCCCCATTGGGCATCCTACCGGGATCGAACAACCCAGGGACAAGTTCCGGCCCGACAAGATCCACTGGGAGAGATGGTAATCCCCGGTGTATGCTCCTTTTTCTTACCTTTGCAAAAAAACGAACTTGAAAAAACCCGATACCATCTTCTTCAGTTTCAGCAGGACCTTCACGGTTATCCTGCTCCTTTTGGTTGCACAGGCATTTCCCCAGATCCCGCCCGGTTATTACGACCCGGCAAACGGGAAAACAGGGGTTGCCCTGCAGGCCGCCTTGCATAACATCATCAAGGGTCATACCGTCATCTCATACGCCGGTTTGTGGACTGCATTTTATACTACTGACGACAAGCCCAACGGCAAGGTGTGGGATATGTATTCCGACATCCCCGATGGCACTCCCAACGGGAACCCGCCCTACACCTTTACCTTTGGAACCGACCAGTGCGGCAATTACAGCAACGAGGGTGATTGCTACAACCGTGAACATTCCTGGCCGAAAAGCTGGTTTAACGATACCCCTCCCATGAATTCGGATATTTTCCACATCTACCCGACCGACGGGAAGGTGAACGGCATGCGCGACAACTATCCTTACGGCACCGTATCCTCCCCTTCATGGACCTCACTGAACGGCAGCAAACTGGGTCCCTGCACCTGGCCGGGATTTTCCGCAACCGTTTTTGAACCCATCGATGCTTACAAAGGGGACCTGTCGCGCGGCTATTTCTACATGTCGACCCGTTATTATACAGAAGATGCGGGCTGGGCCGGTAGTCCGGCCACCACAGGATCACAGCTGAAACCCTGGGCGCTGCAGATGATGCTCCACTGGGCCAGTGTTGACCCTGTTTCACAGAAGGAGATCGACCGGAACAACACCATATATGGCATGCAGCATAACCGCAACCCCTTTATCGATCATCCCGAATATGCCTACCTGATCTGGGGCACTCCCACAGGAACCGGTAATCCCGGCTCGGCCTCCCCGCAACTGGCCCTCTACCCGAACCCGGCAACCGACCGTTGTACCGTCGTTCTGCCGGCCGACCTGGATGCGGGCCCTCTCCATCCTGTCGTGGTTTCTGTTACGGGTATCTGCTATTCACCCGGATTCACCCGGCAGGGGAATCTCCTCGAGCTGAACATCCGGTCGCTGGCAGGAGGCGTTTATGTACTCGTTCTGACAGGCGAATCGGCCGTTTACAAAACAAAGCTGGTCAAGGAATAAATGTGAAAAACCCTGCTGTATCAGGGTTTTTCCGTTTCACCTTTATTAACACATTTACCGGCAAAACTGTACAATTGAAGGTAACCGGAAACAAAGATCTGATCCATATTTCATTTATGGAAAAGAAATATATGAACTACCCTGATTTAACGCCGAAGTGCCCTGTCAACCCGGTTTGACCCTGACCGGAGACGGAGAATCGGGAACAGCCGCCTCGGGTCTCTGCAAAAAAAACAGAAATCAAAGCAATAAAAAACCGGAGGTGATGCCCCCGGTTTCTTTATTGGCTCATGAATAGGTTTAATAGGCCCATTTCACCCAGATACTGCCCCAGGTGAATCCGCCGCCAAAGGCAGCGAGGATGATGTTATCCCCCTTTTTAAGCTTGTCTTCCCACTCCCAAAGGCAGAGGGGGATGGTGGCATCGGTGGTGTTTCCGTAACGTTCAATATTGATCATGACCTTGTCTTTGCCAACGCCCATGCGGCGGGCAGTGGCGTCGATAATTCGCAGGTTTGCCTGGTGGGGAACAAGGTAGGAAATATCGTCGGCAGTCAGGTTGTTGCGTTCCATGATCTCGGCCGAAACATCGGCCATCCTGGTCACGGCAAATTTGAATACAGGCTGACCCTCCTGGTAAATATAGTGTTCTTTTGCATCAACCGTTTCATGGGTAGGCGGTTTCAGCGAACCACCGGCCTTCATGTGAAGGTAATTCCGGCCTGAACCATCGGTACCTGCGATTGAATCCATGATTCCCAAGGCCTCTGTGGTTGGCTCAAGCAAAACGGCTCCTGCAGCATCCCCGAAAAGGACGCAGGTTTCACGCGCGGTATAATCGGTAATTCCCGACATCTTGTCGCCGCCGACAACGATCACCTTTTTATATTGTCCGGTCTCAACGTATTTCGAGGCGGTGATGAGTGCAAACAAAAACCCTGAACAGGCGGCATTCACATCAAAGCTGAATGCATTCCTGAGGCCTGTCTTGTCGCTGATGATATTGCCGGTGGCGGGGAAGGTCATATCAGGTGTAACCGTAGCGCAGATCAGCAGGTCGATCTCTTCGGGTGCGGTACCTGTTTTTTCCAGCAATCCCTTTACGGCTTCGGCGCCCATATCGGAGGTGCCCAACCCTTCGCCCTTCAGAATATGACGTTCGCGGATTCCGGTTCTCGTCATGATCCACTCATCGGTTGTATCCACCATGGCTTCCAGCTCCTTATTGGTTAAGATGTAAGGAGGAACCCAGGCATGAATTCCCGAAATTTTTGCTCTGATTTTTGACATGAAAAAGAGGTAGGGTTTAATGAAACTTGAACTGTTTATTTGGGGAACGACTCGAGGGCCTGTTTTATCTTATCCGAGAGTTTGGCATTATAGACCTCTTTGGTAAGGAGAATCATGTTATGGATAGCGATATCGTTGGAAATGCCGTGACCAACGATAACCGTGGAATTGATACCGAGAACAGGAGCGCCACCGTAATTTTCGAAGTTAAATTTCTCAAAATAGGTGTCCAGCAAATTCTTTTTCTTCAGGATATCGTAGAAGGCCTCACCCTGTTTTAACACGACATTGCCCACAAAGCCGTCGCAAACGACCACATCGGCAAAATCGGTATAGAGATCGCGCCCTTCGATATTCCCGATAAAGAGGAAATCTTTCGAGTCCTTCATCATCTGATAGACGATTTGGGAGGTAAGGTTGCCTTTTTTTTCCTCGGAGCCGATATTCAGCAGGGCCACGCGGGGCTGGTCAATATTAAAAACATGTTTGGCAAAGAGCGAGCCCAGGATCCCGAACTGGTACATCACATCGGGTTTGGGGTCGGGGTTGGTGCCGACATCAATCAGGATGGTCGTCCCTCCCGATTCCTTGGGCAGGTAAGCCGGCAAGCTGGGCCGTATGATCCCCTGCACCAGGTTGACCGATGAGATGGATCCGACGACAATGGCGCCGGTGCTTCCTGCGCTGCAGAATCCATCAATTTCATTGTTTTTAAGCAGCCTGAAACCAACGGAGATGCTCGAATTCGGCTTACTTAAAAAAGCCTTGGTCGGCTGTTCGTCCATCTCGATCATGTCGGGTGCGTTCACGATTTCGAAAATACCGGAATCCACCTTTTCCTCCCTGAGAAAAGACAAAATAGCTTCACGATTGCCGATCAAAACGATCTGATCGGAATCGGGCAACTCCCTTTGAGCCATAATAGCCCCATGTATCGTGGCATTTGGAGCAAAATCACCCCCTAAAACATCCAGACCGATTTTCATTGGCTACAGATTATGTAAAAACACTATTCCGCGGAAGCCTTCACTACTGCTTGTTTCCCACGATAATAACCGCATTCGTTGCAAACGCGGTGGTATAAAACCGGTGATCCGCAATTTGAACATACGATGGTGGTACGGGCAACTGCTTTGTCATGCGTTCTTCTCTTGTCCCTGCGGGTCG
>CAIYQH010000004.1 GCA_903928285.1 uncultured Bacteroidales bacterium | reverse complement strand
GCTTCCTGCTGATGTGTTTCCCTTTGTTTCGGTATCGTTCCCTGCCTGAATACAGGGTCAGGGTACTCCTTCTGACCGCCGTGCTGATATGGGTGGTTATCTTCAACCACAGGGCCGAGTCGCCCAGTTTTATCATTGCCACAGCGGGGATATATATCTGGTTTTTGTCGATCCGGCCGCGGACTGTCGATATCGTGCTTCTTTGCCTGGTATTCATATTCACATCGCTTTCGGCAAGCAACATTTTTCCGGGCCATATCAGGGAGGATTTCCTGGAACCCTACGTAATCAAAGCGGTTCCCTGTATCCTTGTCTGGGGAAAGATCGTTGTTGACCTCTACAGGGAAAGGGGTGTAACGCGCAATCGCGCACCAATTTCTACTTTGGGGCAATCCTGATCAGGAAGGTGGCGATGACACCGAAGATGATGTTGGGAATCCAAACGGCGATCAGCGGCGGGAGATCCCCGAAGGTGGCAAATACTGTAAAAATCTGCATGAACAGGATGTACATAAAGGTCAGTGCCAGGCCAAGTCCCAGGTGAAACCCGATTCCCCCGCGGACTTTCCTGCTGGAAACCGATACGCCGATAACTGTTAAGATCAGGGTGGCAAAGGGGAAGGCAAACCTTTCGTATTTTTTCACCTTGTATTTGATGACATCCGGATCGCCACGCAACTCCTTGTCCTTGATATGCTTCCGGAGAACAAAATAGTTCATGACCTTCACATCCTCAATATTCTCCGTGAAATCCGATGGCATGAAGGGTAAAATCGTGTCCAGTTTTTTCCCTTTCACCATCGATTCCTTCATCCCGTTGATTTTCCTGAGATAGTAATTCTTCACCTGCCAGCGTAAACGCAGGCTGTCCCACGAGATTTCATCGCCTCTGAGCTTATAAACCAGTTCCTTCGCCTCGAATTTTTCCAGCGTGAATTTCCATCCTACGTTGGTGTGGGTGTTGAAGTTTTCCATATAAATAAAGGTCCCCGGACTGATCTGTTTATGCAGGTTTTGATCGGTAAACTCTCCCCTTGGTGCGTGGATATATTGATTTTCAAAAGTATGCATGCTCCTGTTCGTGTAGGGTGTGATAAAATTTGCAAGGAAAAAGGAGAGTAATCCAAGCGCTCCTGCCGAGACGAAATAGGGGAACAGCATCCGCCAGAAGCTGATTCCGCTGCTCAGGATGGCGATGATCTCAGAATCGGAGGCCATTCGCGAGGTGAAGAAGATGACGGCGATAAAGGTAAGCAGGTAGCTGAACTGGTTGATGAAATCGTTTCGAACATTGAGGAGCGTGCTTTAATCAGCAACATCACCATTAAAAACAGGGTCTCTTCCTCTGCAATTCTGGCTGATGTCAATAAGTATTTGATATACATACTATTATTTAACCTGATTAGCAATGCCATCAAGTACAACAAGGAAGGTGGAGAGGTCAGGATCTCACATTTTATAAAAGATGGCGATTGCATCATTGAGGTAGAAGATACCGGTATTGGCATTGG
>CAIYQH010000003.1 GCA_903928285.1 uncultured Bacteroidales bacterium | reverse complement strand
CAACATTGCCGTCATGGCCCATGCCGATGCCGGTAAAACCACCATCACCGAACAATTCCTGTTCCTGGGCGGCCAGGTGCGCAAGCCCGGCAATGTTGACCAGGGGACGGCGCAAACTGACTTCCTTCCGGTCGAGCAGGAGCGTGGGATATCGGTCATGTCGGCACAAACATCTTTCCATTGGAAAAATACCCGGATCAACCTGATCGATACCCCGGGCCATGTCGATTTTTCAGCCGACGTCGAGCGCGTCATGCGCATACCCGATGGGGTGATCCTGGTAATTTCGGCGGTTGAAGGGGTTCAGGCCCATACTGAAACTTTATGGGCAGCCCTGCGCGAACGCCGAATCCCGGTTATCTTCTTTATCAATAAAACCGACAGGGTGGGAGCCGACTGCGAAGCGGTGGTCCGTGCGATTGGCAAGGAATTGCAAGTCAAACCAATATGTTTGCAGGAGATATCGGGTGAAGGCGGCAGGGATGTTGCCATCTCCGGGATTTGGAGCAGCATGAACATGCTCGATCACCTGGTTGAGCAAATTGTGGGGAGCGATGAATTGCTGCTAAACAAATATGTTTCAGGGGAAAGTCCATCATTTACCGAGCTTGACCGGCAACTAGGCCGCCTTACAGCCTCCTGCGAAGAATACCCGCTTATGTTCGGGTCTGCCAAACTTGGCCTGGGCGCTGAGGAGTTGCTGGATGCCGTGATCAATTATTTCCCTGAGCCCGGCGGGGATCCCCAAAAACCTTTATCCGCGCTGGTATACAACATCAGTCACGACAAGGTTATGGGTCGGATCGCCCATGTGCGCCTTTTCAATGGCCGTATTTCCAACCGTGAGATTCTGTTTAATGAGACCAGGCAGCTCGAAGAAAAGGTTACGCAGGTGCGACGGTCGTTCCCGGGGAGATTCGAGGACATTGGTGCCGTGGAGGCAGGCGACATTGCCGGCCTGTGCGGGCTTGACCATGCGCAAACAGGTGATTTGCTTGGCTCCGGCCACATGGACATTCCTGGGGAGATAAAAATGAGAACGCCGCTGCTCACCGTACAGGTAAAGGCTGTAAATGCCAGGGATTACGCCTCCCTGGCCTCAGCCATGCAGGAACTTGCCACCGAAGACCCGGCCCTCGACCTGGAGTGGCTGCGTGAAGAGGCTGAACTACATGTGAAAGTGATGGGCTGGATCCAGATGGAGGTGCTTGAGCGGATCCTGGCCGACCGGTTCGGCATCGAAGCCCGGTTTGAAAACCCCACGGTCATTTACAGGGAAACTCCTGCAACTGCCGGCGTGGGTTTTGTACAATACTGGATGCCAAAGCCATGCTGGGCCATCCTGAAGTTCAGGATTGAACCTGGTGAGCGCGGAAGCGGGGTCGTTTATTCGAGTGTAGTTCCGGTCAATGACGTGCAGCAGAAATACCAGAACGAAGTGGCGCGTACGATCGCCACGGCGCTGAAACAGGGTATCAAAGGGTGGGAGGTGACCGACATCCGGATCACGCTGGTTGAAGGGGAAGATCACCCCATGCATTCGCGGGCTGGCGATTTCGCTATTGCAACGCCCATGGGGATCATGAATGGCCTGGTGAACAGCGGGACCACCCTCCTGGAACCCATGGTCCGCTTCCGGATCAATGCCGCCGACGACCTGCTGGGCGTCATCACCAGCGACATAACCCGTATGAGAGGCTCTTTTGAGAGCCCGGAGATGGAGAACGGCCGGTTTACCCTGGAAGGGATCGTGCCGTTGGCCACCTCGCTGGATTTTCCGGTGAAACTAAGTTCCCGCTCAGGGGGTAAGGCGCGGATATCAACGCACTTCAGCGGTTACCGCGCCTGCACCGATGAGCAGGGGGTTATCCGCCCGTTCAGGGGGATCAGCCCGCTGGATATTCCCTCAAT
>CAIYQH010000002.1 GCA_903928285.1 uncultured Bacteroidales bacterium | reverse complement strand
GCCAACGGCAATGCCAGTCTTGAGTTCCCGACCTCCATCCCCGGTAATACCCTGGGATATCTTACTTTAACGGCAAAAGTTGAAGAAAATGAGGTTTATGGCAATGTTGAAGTTAGCGGCACCATAAACTGGGGGAAGCCACTCCCACCGATGAAAATCATCAAACGCGGTTTAGGCGATACCGATGCACCCTTGTGGATGGTTTATACCCTGATCGTGTTGCTGTCGCTGGTATGGTTTCACTATATGTATGTGATTTATACGGTAATAAGGATAAGACATTTAGGTAAATAACAATTATTAACAACAACTAAAAAAGGAGGATTTATGAAATCATTTCAGATCAGATTGATGGCTATCACACTGGGAATGTTCCTCGTGTTTTCATTTTCGCACCACGCATCGGCTCAAACTGCCGGCTGGACGATTGCGCCAAAATTCAAAACCATGAAAAACCCTGTCGCTTCCGGTAAAGAGAGTATCTCTGACGGTAAGGAACTGTTTGCCAAGCATTGCAAATCATGCCATGGCAGCACCGGCTTGGGCGATGGCCCCAAGGCTGCCACACTGGATGTTTCGTGCGGTGACTTTTCATCAAAAAAATTCCAGTCAACGGCCGATGGCGAGATCTTTTTCCAGATGACGGAAGGCAAGGGAAAAATGCCCTCCTTCAAGAAACTGATACCCGAAGACAACAGCCGGTGGGCTATCGTAAACTATCTGAGGACATTGGCTGCCAAATAAGCTGGTTGCTATGTCAACAGAAAACAATGACCCGTCGGCTGGTATCCGTGAATTGATTGAAAAGGTCAATTCACTCGAACTGCGGCTTGGTAAAGTTGAAGAAAAAATTGAGGTTTCTGTTCAGGGGCTGGCATCGGTTCAACGTAACCGGTACCAGCCTGAGCAGGCAGACAATTCCAGTGATGAGGAGCTCATCATGGATAAAAGTCTGATAGAATCCAATATCTTTGAATATGGCCTGGCATGGTTTGGAAGCCTGGTGTTATTGTTCGGAATTGCCTTTCTTTCGAACTTTGCCAGGAACTACCTCAACGGTCCGCTGGCCAGCCTGGTTGGTTACGGCGCCGTTGCCGGCATATTTTTCCTGGCCTGGAATCTCCGCAATTCGTTTACGCATCTTTCGTTCATGCTGAACCTGAGCGCACACCTGCTGGTGTATTATATTACCCTGCGACTGTTTTTCTTTATCGACCACCCGGTAATTCCTGTCAGGGAGGTGGTTTTGTTCCTGTTGATCACCGTAATCTGTATACAGTATTTTTTTGCGATCCGCCAGAATTCCGAACTGCTTGCAGTAATCGCCATGCTGCTGACCCTTGCAACGGCACTGTTTGCCGATGTTACGTGGGTTTATTTGCCACTGATCATTCTTTCCGCCCTGCTTTCGGTGTTCCTGTTTATCAGGTTCGGCTGGTGGAAGCTGATGATTGTTTCGCTTATCTTTTCTTACATATCACAAGCTATCTGGCTGCTGGATAACCCTGTTATGGGCAACCCGATAGGCATTTTTGCCACCCATCCCTTTAACCTCTTGTCCCTTTTTGTGATCGGTACGGTCTTTTCCGTGATTCCCATGATCAGGCAGGATGGAAAGTTCCCAAACGGGATCTATCCCGCCACCATCGTGGTAAACGGGATGTTATTTTCATTTGTACTGCTGGTCACCGTCATTTCCTATTATTCGGGAGGTTATGTCTGGATCTTTTCTCTGATTGCTGCCCTGTGCCTGGTATATTCCATCTTCCTGAAGTATCGTACCGGCAGGGTGTTCGATCCTGCTTTTTTTGCTATTTACAGTTTTATGGCCCTGAGCTTTGCCGTTTACGGCTATTCCAAACTTCCGGATGCACTATGGCTGCTCTCGTTGCAAAGCCTGCTGGTCGTATCCTGGGCCCTTTGGTTCCGTTCGAAGATCATCCTGGTGATGAACACCTTCCTTTTTACCGGAATCCTGGCCTTTTACATGGCATTCTACCCGCCTGTGGATAAGGTGAATTTTGCCTTTGTCATCACTGCCTTCATCAGCGCCAGGATCATCAACTGGAAAAAGGAGCGGCTGACCCTTAAAACGGAAATGCTTCGGAACACCTACCTTATCCTGCTGTTTTTCAACATGTTGTTTGCGCTTTATCATGCTGTGCCGAAACAATATGTAACCCTTTCGTGGACCGGCGCTGCCGTATTTTATTTTACGATGAGCCTGATCCTGAAAAATATCAAATATCGCTGGATGGCAATCGCCACAGTGCTTTTCACAGGGTTTTACCTTTTCTTTGTCGACCTTTCACATCTGGAAACAGGATACAGGGTATTGGCATTTCTTTTCCTGGCCGTAATATCCCTGGGGGCCTCCCTCTATTTTACAAAAAAGGTACGTAAAAAACTCCAGGCTGACGCGGAACAACAAACCTGAGACCGCATCAGCCTTTACCACTGGTACATACTGACTTTTAGTTTTTCAAAATATTCTTTGCAGATCAGCTTGCATACTTGTTTATCTTTTTTCTTCCCATAAACAACAAATTAATATGTCAAAGAAAACCAAAAACGAATCATCACGCAGGAATTTCCTGAAACAAGGCTTCACCCTTGCCGCCGGATCGTTGCTGGGGGGCGGCATCCTTGCCGCCTGTACCAGGGAGCAGGGCCCGGTTGAAACCGGCGATAAAGTTAAAGTTCTCACCGCCGACGGCAAGCTGATGGAAGTTGACAGAGGACATGCCATGTGCTGCAATGTGCCTTCGTCGACCGATGTAAGAAAAGGCATCCCCGGCAGGCATTTCGTCATGGTCGTTGATCTTACGCGGTGCAGGAATGCCCGGGCCTGTGTGAAGGCATGCAGCAAGATGCATTTCCTGGCTCCCGGCCAGGAATGGATCAAGATTTTCCTGATGCAGGATTCGGAAGATACCACTCCCTACTGGATGCCAAAGCCCTGTTTCCACTGCGATACGCCTGCCTGCGTAAATGTATGTCCTGTCGGGGCCTCCTTCAAGCGTGATGACGGGCTGGTGCTAGTTGACAATGAACGCTGTATCGGATGCAAATTCTGCATGGCTGCCTGCCCCTATTCATCCCGTGTTTTCAACTGGAAGGCGCCTGAAAACAAAGTTGAGGCAAAATATTCTCCTGCCTCGGGAGTTCCCCAACGAGTCGGTACCGTCGGCAAATGCGATTTCTGCCCCGATTCCTTTGTCACAGGCGTCCTGCCCGATTGTGTGACTGCCTGCCCTAACGGTGTCTATTTCTTTGGCGACAAAAACGAAGATGTGGTCACCAACGGCGTTGAATCGCTGCGTTTCAGCGACCTGGTAAAGGATAAGGCAGCCTACCGGTATATGGAAGAACTCGGCACCCGTCCCAACGTGTATTATCTTCCTCCTGTCGACCGCCGGTTCCCTGTCGAGGAGGGGTTTGAAAGTGTGCCCGATAGCATTAAAGAGGCCTACCAGGTTAAGAGAGCTCATCTGAAAAAATATAAAATTTAAATTTTTCTGATTATGAATCAACCGGAACTTGCGCAGAAAACACTTGTGGAGATTGTTTCCCGTTTCAAAAAACCCTCGTTATTAAGTAAAGGATTGTTTACTTTTTTTGCCCTCGTAATCCTCTGGGCTGCCTACGCATTCATCACACAGCTGATGTGCGGCCAGATCGTCACAGGGATGCGGGATTATGTGGTTTGGGGTATCTATGATGTGAATTTCATCTTTTTCATCGGGATCAGCTACGCCGGGGCAATGATCTCCGGGATTCTCCACCTGCTGCATGCCGAATGGAGAAAGCCCATCATCCGCATTGCCGAGATGATCACGGTCATTTCGGTCATTATTGGTCCTGTTTTCATCCTGGTTGAGATGGGACGACTGGACCGGATTTTCAATATTTTCCTACATGGCAGGATCCAGTCCCCGATTCTCTGGGATGTGGTGGCCATTACCACCTACCTGTCGTGCAGCATCCTGTTCCTGTATCTGGCTTTGATAAAGGATTATGCGCTTCTGCGCGACAATACCGAACTGAAAATGCCAAAATTACAGCGGTACTTCTACAGGAAACTCGGCGCAACCTATGTCGGGCTGCCTGAACAAAAGAAACTTCTTGAGCGGGCGCTTACCATCATGTCGGCCATCATTATCCCGCTGGCGGTGCTTGTCCACTCGGTGCTGGCCTGGATTTTCGGGATGACCATCAGGCCGGGCTGGCACAGCACCATTTTTGCCCCCTATTTCGTTATTGCAGCAGTATTTTCAGGCACTGCCGTGCTGATCATTGCCATGTGGATCTTCAGGAAATTCTACCATCTTGAAGCCTACATCACCGAGATGCATTTCAAATACATCGGCACCATTCTTCTCGTCCTGGCCGCCCTATACGGATATTTCACCTTCAGCGAATACCTTACAGTGTGGTACGGCTCGCAAAGCTGGGAGCTGGAGGTTATTTACAAACTGTTCAATATCCATGAATACGGGTTCTGGTTTTATCTTGCCGCTTTCGGAGGAGTGCTGATACCCATGATCCTGGTAGGGTTTCCTTTCCTCAGGAGCATCAACTCCATCACGATCGGTTCGGTTATCGCCGTTGTTTGCATGTGGATCAAACGCTACCTGATCATTATCCCCACCCTTGAAACCCCTTTGCTCCCGCTGCAGGATGCCCGTCACGAGTACGCCCATTATTCGGCATCATGGGTCGAATGGTCCCTGACGGCAGGCGGTATGGCTACCTTTTGCCTGTTTTTCATGATCTTCATGAGGTTCATGCCGATCATTCCGGTTGCCGATATTTCAGAAGCACCTGAACACAAAGACTTCATTTCCGAAAAACTTTAGCATCATGAGAATAAAGAAGATATTTACCATCATCGTACTGTCGGCGCTCCTTTCAGTCTTCGGCTACAACGCCCTGGCCGACGAACCTGTTCATCCCCAGCTCGGCGCTGCTTATGTGAAGTTAACAGACGGCACCAAAAGTTTTGCCCTCTCCCTCTCAGCCAGGATTGACGATAAACGCGTAAACATTGAGAATGCCCCGCTCACGGTTTTTGCTGTGAATGAAACCGGAAAAAAACAACTTGGCAGGGTGAACACCAACCGCTCAGGCAAGGCTGTTTTGAATGTAGGTCCCGCCCAGGCGCTGCCAACTGACAAGGAGGGTTACTATAATTTTGAGGTTCAGTACGCGGGGAATGCAAAGATAGGCAATGCAACCAAGATGATCCATGTCCGGGATGCCCTCCTTGAAATGTCATTTACTGAAAAGGATTCCACCAAAAACATCCTTGTTAAAGTAATGGAAACCAATAACAAAGGAGTGAAAACGGTTGTAAAGGAGGTACCTGTTGATTTCTATATTAAAAGACTGTTCTGCCTGTACCGTTTCGGAGGCGAAAAAACAGATTCAACGGGTGTAGCCAACGCCGATTTTCCGAAGTACATGCCTGGCGATACCACAGGAAAGGTGGTTATCGTTGCCAAAATTCTTGAAAACGACACCTATGGAACTGTTGAACTTGTCAGGGATTACAAAGGCGGAATCCCGCTGGTCATTGAACACAAAGCTAAAAGAGGTCTCGGCGATACCGATGCCCCGTTGTGGATGGTTTACACCCTGCTGGTGCTCCTTTCGGGCGTGTGGTGCCATGTGATCTATGTGATCTCGCTGGTGATACGTATCAACATGGCCGGGAAGAGGGCAGGTCAGGACGCATAGCCAGTTTACAGCTATGTTTCAGAAGGACTCTATCAGTCGTTGATTTTCTCCTGTGATCAGGATACGAACCGTATCCTCCGGGAGCAGTGTTTCGATCATTTCGGGCCATTCCATAAAACAATAGTTGCCGGAATAGAGGTAATCTTCATAGCCGATATCAAAAGCCTCCTCGGTTTTCCTGATCCTGTAAAAATCAAAGTGGTAGATGGAATCACCGTCAACCGTTTTGTACTCGTTGACAATGGAAAAGGTGGGGCTCTGTACGATGTCGCCTACACCCAATTCCGCACAGATCGCCTTGATAAAGGTGGTTTTTCCCGCCCCCATACTTCCGTAAAGGGCAAAGATCCTGGCGTCGGGAAATGACTCCAACAATTGCTTTGCAGCAGGGAAAAGGTCAGCTTCGGTGGAACAGGTCAGTTTCATTTTACATCAAGATGAAAGGAGGCAACAGGCAACAGGCAACAGGCAGTAAGCAATAGCAGACATGGTATTCATTTCCAAACTTCCAAATTTTCAAATCCTCCCCCCGATACTTCTTGTATTGGTTGCATTGTCTGCATTGTCTGCGTAGTTTGCATTGTCTGCATTATCTGCAT
>CAIYQH010000001.1 GCA_903928285.1 uncultured Bacteroidales bacterium | reverse complement strand
TTATTGACATCCCGAACGTTTTGCGGCACATCTCTTTCCACCACCTTGTTCGTAGCGTAGGTTACGTTCCCTTTCACTCCATAGTTGAATTTTCCGGCATGGCCTGTATAACCGACTTCGACCTCCAATCCATGTCCATCCACGACACCATAATTCACAGGAGGCATCGTTCCTCCGAATGAGGCAGGAAGCGAGACAATTCGACTGTCCAGAATATCATAATTGTGACGCTGGAAATATTCAAAATTAAAAATAGCTCCATCCCAAAAGCGCGAGTCGAGTCCAATGTTGAATTCGCGGGTTTTCTCCCAAGTAAGTTTCTCATTAACAATCCCATTGTATAAGACCGTTGGAGCCATTGTAGTTCCAATCATAACGTTGCCTCCGGTACTGTATGAATCCTGCCATTTCCAACCCCCGACAACATCATTACCGGTCATTCCAAAGGTTCCGCGAAGTTTCAGGTAATTAAAAAATTTATCCTTCATGAAATCTTCATTGGATAAAACCCATCCCAATGACACGGAGGGAAAATTTCCCCACCTGTATGCAGGTGCAAAGAGCATGGAACCGTCACGTCGCATTGAGGCATTTACGAAGTACTTATCAGAATATTGATAGGTTAACCTGCCAATGTACGACATACGCCCGGAGGCATATTCCGATCCACCTACATATGAATTAGAGCGCGAGCCTCCGGTAGCCCAGAACTGGTCTCTTTGAACCAGCGGGAAAGTTTCCCTTACCCCATAACAATAGTCACGGTTACCTTCGCTAATTTCAGCATTGAACATTGCACCAATATTATGCTTACCAAAACTACGCGAATAATCTGCAGACCAGTTTAACTGATATGCTGTATTTTTGTCATGTGTTTTGGCAAGACGCTCATTATCCGGCCAGGCGGATAGTGTTGAGCTGATTATATTATCGGTATAGATCAATCCATGTTCGCCTTTTTGTTCGACATTATAAACGGGATATTTTTTTTCATAATGTTTAATATCCCTGATATAAAACTGGGGACTATAATTAACAGAGACAGATAAGCCCTTTACACTTGGCACTTTGTAGGTTAAATTCATCACCGTATTGATATTGTAGTCTTTGGCAGTATTCGTTCCGCCCTGTTCTACAAAACCCAATGGACTTCCGATCCATCCAGGATTAATCAGATGGCCATCAGTTGTTTTAGAAGGGGCATATGCCTGCTGAAATTGAAGTCGGGCCCAGAATCCGCCAAAAGTAGGATCTACCTCAAAGCCATCCCGCATATCTTCCTGCATAACGAATCTATTTCTTGTGGCTTCATGATATGAAACATTAAAATAACCGCTAAGATTTTTTGTGAAATCGACATTGATATTTGAACGGAAATTATATTTTTTATAATTGGCGTTTTTCACAAAGGCATCCTGATCCATAACCGAGCCACTGATGAAATATTTAATTTTATCATTACCACCTGAGGCAGAAACAGAATGTTTCTTTACCGTAGGGTTTTTATAAATGTCATTAAACGTGTTGAGGGCAGGATCATGAGTATTAAAATAAGCTACTTCTGTTGGTCCAAACGCATCGGGTTGATCTATTGATTCGAAAGCATAGTTTACCAATCTAACCATATCTTTTGCACCGACATATTTAACCAGTTGTGTAGGATTGTCAAAACTGTACGAATAATCGTAGGAAAGTTTGAACTTACCTTTTTCCCCGGTGTTGGTTGTTACAAGAAGAACACCATTTCCGCCACGGGCGCCATAAACTGCAGCAGAGGCAGCATCTTTCAGAACCGTAATATTTTTAATTTCAGTTGCATCAAGAGCATCAAAAAGTTGTTTGGTGGAGATTATTCCATCAATAACATAAAGGGGTTCATTTCCCGATGATTTCCATGTATTGACTGAACGTACCTGAATACTTGCAGCATAACCCGGTGCACCGGATGCCTCATTTACAAAAACTCCGCTTAATCGGCCAGCAAGTGCATTTGACAGTGCAGTTACCGGCATATTTGCGATATCATCACTTCCCATAGTCGTTATCGCACCCGTTATGGATGATCTTTTCTGCGAACCATAACCAATGGCGACAACCTCATCAAGACCAATGACATTCTGCTGCATGGTCACATCAATTGTTTTTTGGGTACCTATGGCAATTTCCTGTGTTTTCATACCCACAAACGAAAAAACCAGTGTTTTTGCTTCAACCGGAACAGACAATATGTAATTCCCGTCATTGTCAGTTATTACACCTGTTGTGGTCCCTTTTATCACCACCGATGCACCAGGTACTGTAGATCCGGTGTTATCTGAAACCTTTCCTGATATTTTTCTGGATC